>CAZOJA010000008.1:0-30201 GCA_964579955.1 uncultured Veillonellaceae bacterium
ACGACGATTTTTTTGTCGCGGGGCAAATGCTCGGTTTTATTGGCGCGCCAGGCATCGGCGTACGAAATGTGGACTGCGCCGGGGATATGGTGGTTGGCATAGTGTTCATCGCTGCGGATGTCAACCAGGTAGTAGCCGGGGTCAATCGCTGCCACCGCTTTCTGGTACACTTCCTGAGGCTCGATCAGAAACGGTTTGCCGGCTTTCAGATACTTATCGGAAAGCTGCTGTAAGGTTTCAAACGGAGCAGTGATGGCTTGCCCGGGGGGAACTGCCGCCGCAGGCGTTTGGGCGGTTGGCGTTGTCTGTTGCCCGCAGCCGGCCAGCAGAGCGATCGGGATGCTGGCGAGCAGCAGGAGTTTTGCATAACGCACTTGCTTATCCTCCTTGAAATGTGTGAAAATATGCACAATATTAGCTACCTAAATTATACGATATTTTTGCTAAATATGATCTATCATGCAAGGATGCATTTTGCAAATGAGGAATATCCTTTAGGGATATAGAAATGAGAGTTCTGGATTTGGCAGGATATCGGTCGGTTTTGTGGAATTTATTTTGGGTAATCACTGCAAAAACCATAAAATAAGCAAGAATGAAGAATAAGGGGCGACGAGGATGAAACTGGGAAAAATCGTTATGACCGGCCGGCCGATGTCGGAAGCTGATGCCTGGATCCGCGGACAATGTGAGGTTCTGTCCTGGGACGAACCGGGAGTGATGCCGCGGCCGCTGCTGCTCGAATGGCTCGCCGAAGCCGAAGGACTGATGTCAGTGGGAGGACAACCAGTCAAGGTGGATGCCGAACTGTTGGATCATGCGCCAAAGCTGCGGGTAATCGCGCAGAGTTCGGTCGGGTATGACAATGTTGATGTGGATGCCTGTACCGCCCGCGGCGTGCCATTCGGCAATACACCGGGCGTGCTTACGGAAGCCACGGCCGACCTGACTTATTTGTTGGTCTTGTCGGCAGCCCGACGGCTGAAGGAAAGCTTGGCGATCGTTCAGGAAGGGCGCTGGACGCCGACGCAGCCGATTCCCCTTGGTGTCGACCTGTTCGGCAAAACCCTCGGAATGGTGGGGCTGGGGCAGATCGGATCGGCGGTAGCTCGCCGGGCCATGGCCAGCGGCATGAATGTCATTTATTACAACCGCCGCCGGCGTAGTCCGCAAGAAGAGAATGGTGCGGCCTACGTTAGTTTTGACGAACTGTTGGCCACGGCAGACGTGATTGTGGTGTTGGTCCCGCTCAACGAAGATTCTCGCGGACTATTCGGCGCCGCAGAGTTTGCCAAAATGAAAAAGACCGCGCTTTTCATTAACGCGGCCCGTGGTGCGATCGTCAAAACGGAGGAACTATATGCGGCGGTCAAGGAGGGTGTGATTGCCGGTTGCGCGCTCGATGTCACCGATCCGGAACCAATTCCGGCCAGTCATCCATTGTTGCAACTGCCCAATGTCTTTGTTACGCCGCATATCGGCAGCGCGACACTGGAGACACGCAATCGTATGGCGATGCTGGCGGCGGAGAATCTGATTCTCGGGTTGAAAAAGAAGCCGCTCAAGACCTGCGTGAATCAGAGCGTAAACTATCGCTGACGGAATTGTCTCTAATCACCAGTTCCGGTGCGTGCGCCAGAATTCGGGGCGGAGGAAGACCAGCAAAGTCATTAATTCGAGCCGCCCCAGCAGCATGCAGGCCGTCAACACGATTTTGACAAAATCAGAAAGAACGCTGTAGGTTGTGGTCGGCCCGACGATGCCAAAGCCCGGTCCGACATTGCCCAGCGTCGCCGCCACGGCGCCGATGGAATCCCAAGGCTCCAGACCGGCAGCGGCAACACAGAGTACCGCAATGACAAAGGTAAGCACATAGATAAAAAAGAATTGTCCGGTTGCCTGTAAAATCGAAGGAGCCACTGCCTGTCCGTCCACTTTGACGCTAATGACCATGCGCGGATGCAGTTCGCGTTGCAATTCGGTCCAGGATTGCTTCCCCAGTAATATAAAACGGATGACCTTAATCGCTCCCGCCGTTGACCCGGCGCAACCGCCGACAAACATCAGGATAAGTAGAATCAGCTTGGAAAAAGCGGGCCATTTGTCGAAATCGGCAGTGACAAAGCCGGTGGTGGTCATGATCGAGGAAGCGTTGAACAAGGCATCACGCAGCGCCTGCCCCAACGGTTGCCCGCTGACAAGCACCAAATTTGCGGACATAAAAAGCGTAGCAAAGAATAAAATACCCAGATATACTTTGAATTCAAGATCGTGCAACAGCGCTTTCAGACCCTTTTTCCACACGATGAAATATAGTCCGAAATTGCCGCCGGCAATGACCATAAACAGGATGATGATGGATTCTATGGCCAAACTGTCATAATAGGCGATACTGGTATTTTTTGTGGAAAAACCGCCGGTGGCCATCGTGGCGAACGTATGATTTACAGAATCAAAAAAGGACATTCCGGCTAATATCAGCAAGATAATCTGGATAATTGTCAAAACGGTGTAAATTCCCCACAAGGCGATGGCGGTATCGCGAAGGCGAGGGGCAACCCGGTCTGCTGTCGGACCGGGGACTTCCGCTCTGAACATGTGGATGGCACCGGTTCCGATTTCCGGTAAAAAAGCAATAAACAGGACAATAATTCCCATTCCGCCTAACCAATGGGTGATGCTTCGCCAGAGCAAGATGCCATTCGGGACAACATCCAGATCGCTGATGACAGAAGCTCCGGTTGTTGTTAGCCCGGAGACCGTCTCGAAGACGGCATCGACATAATTTGGCAGCACACCGGCAAAGGTATAGGGCAAAGCGCCTAATAACGAGGCCATGACCCAACTTCCGCCGACAATCGCAAATCCTTCGCGGATGCCGAGATGACCGCGTTCACCTTTCAGCAGTGAAAGGCCGGTCCCAACAAGCAAAGAAAAGCCGGCTGCGGCAAGCAGCGCTATAAAAGAGGCTTCGGCCTGAACAAACGAATATAGGCAAGGTGCCAGCATACATATCCCATAGCCCAAAGTCAGCCGGCCAATAATCGATAACGTAAAATAATAATCCATCTTGCTTATCCTCGCAGAAACAGGGCCGATACTTCCTGCGCATTATCCGGAAGCGTAAAGATCACCGCCCGGTCGCCTGCTTTCAACGCAAGGGCGCCATCCGGAATCAGGGCTTTTCCATCGCGAACAACCATGCCGATGAGAGAATGTGCGGGCATGTTGATGTTTGCCAAAGTTTTGCCGGCGAGTTTGCTGCCCTCGGGGACGATCAGTTCCATCGCTTCCGCCTTGGCTCCGTCGAACAACATGACGGAAACGACGTCGCCTTGGCGGATGAATCGTAAAATGACACCGACGGTCAGAAACTGGGGAGACAATGCAACATCAACGCCGACCTGCTCCATGATGGAAGCGTACTCGCTTCGGCCCACCCGGACAAAACTCTTCTTTGCGCCAAGTCGCTTGGCTAGCAAGGCAACCAACAAATTGAGCTTGTCATCGTTGGTCAGGCAGACGATCGCATCCGCTTCTCCGACACCTTCCTGTTTCATCAGGTCAATATCCGTTCCATCGCCATTCAGGACGATTCCTTTGTTTAACAGGCAAGCGGTAGTATCGCAGCGTTCCTCGTCTTTGTCGATAATCTTGACGGAGATTCCGCTTTGTTCAAGCAACAAAGCCAAATTCCGGCCAACCCGACCGGCGCCGACAATGAAGACGCGTTCCACTTTGGAGCGTTTATTGGTGAACTGGCTTTCAAAATCAACGATCGCATCGTGTTCGCCGATAAAGAAAACATGATCGCCAGGCAATAGAACATCATCGCCCATCGGAATGATCATGTTATCTTGGCGCAAAATGCCGACCACCAGCGTATTGGCCGGCAACGTCAGTTTTTTCAGCGGTATGTTTGCGAGCGGCGAATCTTGGCGTAGCTTTACTTCCAGCAACCGAACCAGGCCCTCGGCAAATTCTTCCACGTCAAGTGCGGCCGGGGTCTTGAGGATTTGCAGGATTTCCAGCGCGGTGACCATTTCTGGATTGATCAATAGGTCGATCCCCATCCACTCGCGGAACAAGGCTTGATCTTTCTGCACGTATTCCGGACTGCGTACCCGGGCGACCGTGCGAGTGACGCCTGCGCGTTTGGCGACCATGCAGGCCAGCATATTCACTTCATCCTGATCCGTAACCGAAATCAGCAAGTCGGTGTGTGTGATGCCTGCGTCCGACAATACCCGCGGGCTGGCCCCGTTTCCACCGGAAACAAGTACATCAAGATTTTCGCGCAGGATTTTTCTGCGATCTTCATTCTGCTCAATGACGAGGACTTCGTGCCCTTCTTCTGACAATTTTTCCGCCAGTTTGTAGCCCACTTTGCCTGCGCCGATAATGATAACGCGCAAAAAAAAGACCTCCCCGATGCTGTTTGCATGACGAATTATATCAAGCAAGCTGCGAAAAATCAAACGAACACAAGCGAAAGACGCTGCGAACGGATGTCGGAGCGTCTTTCAGTTTCTATGCTGTTGAAAGGACTATCCGGTTTGCGAGTTGCTCGCTCCAGCAGTCACCTGCTCGCGCAACAAACGTTTCATGATTTTTCCGGTCTTGTTTTTCGGCAATGCATCGACCTGAATGATGTCACGCGGCATTTTGTAAGCTGCCAGCAAAGGCTGCAGATAGTCGCGAATCGCCTTGCGGTCGAATACGGTGCCTTCCTCCAAGGCGACATAGGCGCAGACCGCTTCGCCGCGCAGCGTGTCCGGTTTGCCGATGACCGCAGCTTCCACGATGCCGGGATATGCGTAGAGCAATTCCTCGATTTCTCGCGGATAAACATTTTCACCATTGATAATGATCATGTCTTTGAGGCGGTCAACGATAAAAAAGTAACCGTCGATATCCTGGTAGGCTAGGTCACCGGTGTGCAGCCAACCGTTACGCAAAGCCCTTGACGTTTCAAGCGGCAGATTGTAGTAGCCCTGCATCACACTGGGACCTTGGACGATCAATTCGCCCACTTCGCCCGGCGGCAGAGTGTCGCCCCGGGAATTGACCACCCGGACATTCAGCCCCGGCAAAGCGCGCCCAATCGAACAGAACTTGGTCTTATTGCTAGGATTTAGAGATACTACCGGCGAGGCTTCGGACAGCCCGTATCCTTCCAGGATCGGCGTAGCGTATTTTTGCTGGAACTGGGCCGCGACTTTTTGTGGCAGCGCAGCGCCACCGGAGACAAATACGCGGACGCTCCGCAAATCTTCGGCTTCACCGATGCGGCTCAGATAGTTGTACATCGGTGGCACACCAAAGACTACGGTGACTCGTTTATCCTTGATCGCAGCAATGGTTTCCTTTGGTGAAAAGGCCTCCAGTATCGTGATCGAAGCGCCGACGCTGAGCGGATACAACACGGCGCAGGTCCAGGCGAAACAGTGGTACATCGGCAGGACGCACAGAATGTTGTCGGTTGAATCCGTAGGAGGCAAGGCCGCTCCAAACGCTGCGACATTACTGACCAAATTGCGGTGAGTCAGGATGGCGCCTTTGGGATTGCCGGTCGTGCCGGAAGTGTAGATGATGACGCAAGGGCTGTTTTCGTTGATTTGCGCATAATCCGGCGCTGAATCGCAGGGCTGTGCGGCGGTGGTTGCGGCAAAATCGGCGATGATCAACTGTTTGACATCGACGTCGAGATCCAGTGTCTCCATGGAAATCAAGTGGGTCATTTCGGAGTCTTTGACAATGTAGGCGATCTCGCGCCCGGTCAACTGGAAGTTCAGCGGCACAACCACGGCGCCCAGGCTCGAAAGCGCCATGTAACAGTACACATATTCGGCAGAGTTGCGTGAAAACAGACCGATGTTTTGGCCGGGCCGAATCCCCTGCTGGTGAAAATAATTGCGATAGTTGTGATAGTGCTGTTGGAAGCAAGCGTAGCTGATGGGGGATGTTGTATGGAAAGCCGTATCGGAAGACTTGCCCTGAAAAACGAGATCATGCACTAACATTAAGAATAACTCCTCCTCAATTACTATGGTGATAATTTGCAATGCAAGAAAATTTTCAACAAGTTAGATTGTATTATATCATAAGCAGCATTGCGAAGAAAAACAAATGAAAGATAAAAAAGGGAGCGCCGTTAAGACACTCCCTTTCGCCATAAAATCTTATTGGCTGTAGTTGTTCAGATAGTGCAACCCAAGTCGTTCATACCGTTCCAACTGTCCAATCAGCATCGCTTTGTCGCTTGCCGCGGACTTGACGATATGTTTGATTTCGTGCGGCCGATAGCCGATCAAGGCCAGCCGGCGAACCAAATGTTGAAGTCTTTGTTCCATCGCTCTTTTCCTCCTGTATTCCAAAATTGGTAATCATGACGTTCCACAACGTCATCAGCCGCATTACCGTCCGACTGCCGCCAATACCATTTGAGAATACGAGAATCAAGAGAAATCTGCGCTGGATCTTTACTCTTTAACATCGTTGGTTCAAATCATCGTAATGGGAAACAATCTATATAATAATATGCGAATTTAACCGATCTGTCAATAGGTCAGTCGCTAATCGGATCCGTTCACCTGCGACGTAAGGGTTGCGGCCTGACTACGATCGCCGCCGGAGAGTCGACCGGGCAGCCGTTTTCACAGGCGCCGCAACCGACGCACAGTTCGGCGCGAACCGTCGGCCGGTCTTTGTCATCGGAATCGATGGCGTGTTGTGGGCACTGTTCCTGACACAGTAAGCAGAGTTTTCCTTCCGCCCAGCCCAGACAACGTGAATGATCAATTTCCGCCAGGCCCATCAACGCCTGCGATATTGGCACTGACGCGATAGCGCCGGTAGGACAGACTTTTTGACAATGCTGGGTCAGCTCGCAACGGGCCTCCCGGGCGACGATATATGGGGTAAGGAACAGCGCCGGGCCGCTGTTAAGAGGCATCGCCTTGATACATTGGCTGGGACAGACTTTGATGCAGCGACCGCAACGGCTGCAGCGCGACAAAAATTCGTCTTCCTCCAAAGCCCCGGGTGGACGCAATGGGTTGGCACCGGCTGGTTTCATCAAGAGGGGGGAAGCGGCGCCGGCTACCAGCAAAGCGGTTCCGGATCGCAGGACTTCGCGGCGGGAAAAGACGCTACCGTCAGACAAATTGTCTTGGCAAAACCCTTGTTGGCGGACAATGTCGAACGAACCTGCTGGACAAATCTCGCTGCAACGACCGCACAAAAGGCAGTCGGAAGTAGTGGCAGCTTGCTCTGGTGCAGCGGCGCCGGTGGGACAGACTTTGCTGCAACGACCGCA
Organism: uncultured Veillonellaceae bacterium; assembly: GCA_964579955.1. Taxonomy (GTDB): domain Bacteria; phylum Bacillota; class Negativicutes; order UBA1444; family UBA1444; genus UBA1444. The sequence goes on from CAZOJA010000008.1 coordinate 7,319, forward strand.
GTGGATGCAAGAAGCAGGCGGTTTTGCCCGAAACAGTCGCCATCGGGAAAGGAAGCCAAGCAGCAGGCCTGTCGGGCAGAGATACGTACACCAAAAGCGTGGCGCAATCAGTAGTCCGCTGAGCACGATGGCCAACAGCAGCCAGGGGATTTGACTCAGCCAGATTCGGGACAATTCCTCGGTCAGCAGATGAAACGGACTGAAATACAAAGCCCAACCGCTTCCCAGTCCCAAAAAGGTCAGCAAAAAAAGCAGCCAGGCCAGTCGGTACGGCTGTAATTTTCCGATTCCTGCAGGCGGCGGAGTCTTTTTAACGCTGTTAAGTAGCCCCAGCAATCCGCCGAGCGGGCAAAGCCAACCACAAAATACCCGACCGGCCAATAAAGTGACAAGCAGCGTAAGGATCGGTACCCATGCCCACGTCGGAATGCCGCCGTTGCGTAACTGACTAAGGAAGAGCAGTGGGTCGAGCCGGGCATGCCACAACAGGATTTCGGTGTATGTCGGCAACGGGTATGTATACTTAGCCAACAGCGCAAGCGTTGCCAGCAGAGTCACTGCCGGAATCAACGTGCGCCAAAAACGCATCGATGCTAGTTTCATCGGTTCATACCTTCTGCAGTTTCAGTTTTTCCCAATGGATGTTTCCCAGTCCCATCTCCGCCGCGATTCGGATATATCCCACCTCCTGCGGTTTCATTCCGAATAAGTTGGCGGCGTAGGCATCGATGGCCACTTGGTCTGTGCCGAAAACTACCTGACCGTATTCCCGGATCGGTCCTGGTCCGACCGGACCATTGTCTGTAATGCCGCGGATGGCATCCATGATGGTGAGGTGGGGCTTGCGAAAGGCCGCCAGTTCGGCAATTCCTTGGTGCAAATCGGAACTGTGGAAATAACGACGATCCCAAACCAATCCCATCAGGTTTTTCATGCCTAGAGTCAATTTTGCTCCGCGATGATGCTTCAGAATCGGAAAATTGATGAATAGATCGGCATCCAGTACATCCTTGACATAATCGAAACTAGTCAGAGTCTTGCCGGAATAACTGACCGGGCGGAATGCGTCCTTCACGCCATTATAGGTGAAGACTTTTCCGCCGGCTTCTTCCACTGCTTTCTTGATGCCTGTGCGTTCCAGGCAGAGAACAGGCGTGGAGCTGTTTAACGGCTGGTCAATGACTCTCACTTCTCTTGCGCCGGCATGTAAACACATCTTTGTAAGAGTGGCAACCATGACTGTGTTGGTAGTGGCGGCCTCTTCCGGTGTTCGCGGCACGCTGAAGTTCGGTTTTATGACGACATTGGCGCCCTTTTTCACATAACGCTCCACTCCGCCCAACGCTTTAAAGCCTCTTTCCAGCAAGGACACGGGGTCGGTTCCTTGCGCTACTGTCAGGTCATAGGCGGTGGCCGGCGAACTGGGCCCGGCTGCAGCGGGGGGAGCAACCGCGGGAGAAATCGGCTTTGTTTTGTCAGGGCCCAGGCACCCGAGTGTGGACAGGGATACTCCTGCCAGGGCGGCAGTTTTGATAAATTCTCGTCTGTCCATTTTCATATTCTCCTTTAATATAATATTTACTCCCGGGAAAATTATACCCCAGCCTGTTTGAATGCTTCACTGACAATAATTTGTGCTTCCTCCTGGACGCGTTTTAAATGTTCCGGTCCTTTGAAGCTTTCCGCGTAGATTTTATATACGTCTTCGGTGCCGGAAGGTCTGGCGGCAAACCAGCCGTTCGGGCTGCATATTTTTAGGCCGCCGATATCGGCATTGTTGGACGGTGCTTTGGTCAGGCGGGCGGTAATGGGATCGCCGGCCAAAAATTCTGCTCTGACCTGTTCCGGCGATAAGCGGGACAATACCGACTTTTGCGCCGCATTTGCCGCCGCGTCGATCCGTTCATAGACAGGAGCACCGTATTTTTCGGTTAACGCCTGATAGTGTTGACCGGGGTCTTTGCCGGTTTTGGCGGTGATCTCCGCCGCAAGCAGACACAGGATGATTCCGTCCTTATCGGTGGTCCAGACCGAGCCGTCTTTGCGAAGGAACGAGGCGCCGGCGCTTTCTTCGCCGCCGAAACCGAGCGAACCATTGCATAGCCCTTCAACAAACCATTTGAACCCGACCGGCACTTCCGCCAACTTGCGACCGAGACCAGCGGCGACCCTGTCAATCATCGAAGAACTGACGAGGGTTTTGCCGACGGCAGCATCGTTGCGCCAGCCGGATCGATTGGCGAACAGGTAGGAAATGGCGACCGACAGATAATGATTGGGATTCATCAGCCCCACGCTACGGGTTACGATCCCGTGTCGGTCGAAGTCGGGATCGTTGCCAAACGCCAGGTCGTATTTTTCTTTCATACCGATCAGCCCTGCCATCGCATCGGGCGACGAACAATCCATGCGAATCTTGCCATCGCTGTCGACACTCATGAAACTGAAGGTCGGATCGGGATGATTGTTCAGCAGATCGATGTTCAGTCCGTAAGTGTCAGCAATCGGCTGCCAATAGGCAAGCCCTGCCCCGCCAAGAGCATCGGCGCCTAACCGCAGACCGGACGATTTGATCCGGTCCATATCCAGGATGTTGTCCAGGTCCTTTACGTAGGGGGTGATAAAGTCATGTTCATGGACATTGCCGGCTTTGCGTGCCCTGTCGAAACATAACCGCCTCACATCGCGATTGTTTTCCTGCAACAGGGCATTGGCCCGGTCGGCGATCTGCTGGGTGATGCCGGTATCGGCCGGCCCACCATTGGGCGGGTTATACTTGATGCCCCCACTGTCTGGAGGATTGTGCGAAGGCGTGATGACAATGCCGTCGGATAAGCCGGCATGACGTCCCCGGTTGTAGGAAAGGATAGCATAGGAAATTGCGGGTGTCGGGGTGTAATTCATATCCTTGGCAATCAGGACTTCCACCTGATTCGCGGCCAGGACTTCCAGTGCGGATATGAAAGCCGGTTCGGACAGGGCGTGGGTATCGAAGCCAAGATATAGGGGGCCGTTGATCAGGGCGGAAGTGCGATAGTCGCAGATGGCCTGGGTAATCGCCAGAATGTGCGCTTCGTTGAAACTGTGCTGGAAGGAGGAACCACGATGCCCTGAAGTGCCGAACGATACCCGCTGGGCAGGTTCGGTAGGAGAAGGCTGATTGGCGTAATAGGCGGCGACTAGTCGGGGAACGTTGACCAAAAGTGATAAAGGCGCTTTTTTGCCGGCGGCTGGGTGCTTTGACATCTTGTCACTCCTCCCGGTGTTTGTTTTCCTTGCTAATAATTTTTGTTGTATATCTATTCCCTATGTCCGAAGTGAATTCCTACTGCGGCCGGGAGAAATCTTGCAGCAAAAAACGCTTCGCCGATTGGGCGAAGCGCAGAAAAACCGCGTGAACATCAGAGGGGATGCAACAAATGACGCGAATGCAACAGCGCGGGTGTGTCATTGGCGTAGAGCAGCAACAAAGGCCGGGTGATTCTCTCCGCCGCTTCTTCCGCGGGTTCGAGCGGAAACAGGGTTGTCAGGCAGCCTGTGATGGTGGCCTGAAAGCCGCTGATTTCACGAGAGGTGTTGTAGGTACGCAATGGGCCGGTCACCTGATCTTCGTACGTGGCCCACCAGCCGCTGTCCCACAGCCGGTCCCACAATTGTCGTCTGTCCACTTCCAAAGGATCGGGTTGCATATTGCGCAGACAGGCCAGGGAAATGAAGGGCAAAACCAATTGTGATTTTTCGAGAAAGTTTAATGTGGTCGGTTCGCTATAGGGGCCGAGATGGACACAGTAACCGATGGCGATGTTCGTCTTTTTCCCTTTGACATAGGCGCGGGACAGGTGCCGGGGCAACCAACGTGAACCGCGTTCCAGCCCCGATGACGCATCCAGGAAAACCGAGGAGTCGCCGATCGCCACGAAAGATTCGTCCAGCAGACGACGCTCCACGGCAAGCATGATTCGGCTGAGCTGTTGATAGGAATCTGCAACCAGGGCTTGGGCTGCGGCAAAGTAACCGCCGGGATTCATTGCAATCACCAGCCTTCCAATCTCGATGCGGACTATTGATTGTTATTTTCGCAGCCAGCCGGAGAATTTCCTGCTGCTCCCGTTAAAACTTGTTCTTCAGCCATATTTCGAGCTTGTTGTTTTTGCTGTTGTTGCTGAGCAGCACCTGATCTTTGTAAATCACTTCTAAAGATAGTTTGTCGTTGAATACGTGGGTCAATCCGTAATAGAAACCGCGATTATTATTGTCGAAATCACTTTGTCCCCCCATGTCGGCATTGGCCTCGACCCGGAAATGCGTTAGATAAACTGCGGTTTTGCCATTGAAATCGTAAGTGAGACTGAACGCATAGGCCTTGTTCTCCAGGCTGGCGCTGGATTGGGCAAATTCGCCGATGAATGATGCTTTGCCCCAGGTTGTGCTGGCATCCAAGGCCCAGTGGTTCGTAGAGTCGCCTTCATGGATCCGGTAATTGCCCCAGGTCAGGCCCAGATGGGTTGTTTTGGACGGATTGTAGCCGGCGCGTAACGAGTAAAGACTGTTGTTGGGCAGAGCGATATTATTTTCGCGGGCGGCGAGACCAGAAAACTCAAATTTTCCTGATGTTCCGGCAAAGGAAAGTCCATCGACGAACATTCCATAACCGACATTGGTTTCAGAACGGCTGTATAACAAGGCGGTTTTGCCGATGAGCGCCTCCTGCCGTCCCAAGTTGAGGGTGAAATCGCCGGGTTTGTATAAAATGCCGAATTGGTCGATGCCAGCGACAAATTTTTGGTCTGGGCCGTGGATTGCAAGATCGTAATCTGACAAAAGGGGATTGCTGGCGTATTGTGCGGCCAGACGGGCATAAACCGAAACCTTGCCCCCGAGCGGCTGCTCGCCTCGCAGGGTCAAAGTCGTCATCGTTCCCGATTGATGCGGCAGTTGGTCCGCTGACTCCGATTGGTACCTGATGGTGGCTGTTCCGCTGATTTCCAGAGGGGCGGCGAGGCTTGGCGACGAGGCTGTCAGCAGCAGTCCGGCTGCGAGGGCTGCCAGGGTGATTTTCATGGAGCACTTCCCTTCAAATGAAAAATATTATCATTTGAATAATAAACGAACCATCAACTTCTGTCAAGCCATGGAGAAGTGTGAGTTGATTAGTTGTTCATTTTCTATTCTGCCTGTGGACAGACCTTGTTCGGCGCGGTTTTTTCCTGTTTGTATTTCATGAGAATGGAAATTGCCAGCGAGAGTGCGAAGCAAGCGGAAAAATACAAAGACATCGACTGATAGCTTTGCGTCGACTCTTTGACAAAGGCGACGAATAATGGACCGACGATTCCGGCAGCGGCCCAGGCTGTCAATATTTTACCATGAACGGCGCTTAGTTCCCTAGCACCGAACAGGTCGCTTAGAAATGCGGGAATTGTCGCAAATCCGCCGCCGTAGCAGGAAATAATCAGGAAAACCAAAAATTGAAAAGTGATGCCATCGGTGGTGCGGGCTAACCAAAAGAAGGCGAGGCACTGCAGGCCGAAAAAAGCTGTGTAGGTATTGGCGCGGCCGAGATAATCCGATATCGAGGCCCAGAACAGGCGCCCGGCGCCGTTGATCAATCCAATCCCCCCAACCATGGCTGCCGCAGCCAGGGGGGACATATTGGCAGTTTCCTGGGCCATGGGGGAAGCGACGCTGAGTAGTCCGATGCCGCAGGTGATGTTTGTGAACAGCATCCACCACAATGTCCAGAACTGCCAGGTTTTCATTGCGGCTCTGGCGCTGATTTGAGCGGCGCCGGTGATCTGGCAGCGTTGTCCGGTTGTTGCCATGGCTGGCTGGTGTTCTGGCGGCGCCAGGTAAAGCGAAGACGGCAGCATGATCAAGAGGTAGGATGCGGCGAGCAACTGAAAGGTCGTTTCCAAGCCGTAGCGCTGTAACAAGGCTTGGATCAATGGACCGGCGATCAGACTGGCCAGGCCGAATCCCATGATGGCGATGCCGGTTGCAAACCCTCTCTTTTCGGGAAACCATTTCACCAGGGTGGAGACCGGGGCGATATAGCCGATTCCTAGGCCGATTCCGCCTACGACCCCATAGAACAGATACAACAAAGGCAGACTCTTTAAGCTGACGGCAAGGCCGGTGCCGAGCAACCCGCTGCAAAAAAACAGACTGGACAGCAAGCCGGATTTTCGTGGACCTGCCTTTTCCACATAACCGCCCATGAATGCGGCAGAGAGGCCCAGGAACAGGATCGCCAGTGAAAACGTCCACTGGATTTCCTGCAGACTGACTCCGAATTCCAGCATTAGCGGCTTGCTCAATACGCTCCAGGCATAGACGCTGCCGATGCAGATATGGATTCCTACGGACGATGCGGCGATAAGCCAGCGATTTTTCATTGGGGCGCACACTCCTTCATTTTTCTTGATTGCCGTCAGAAAAGGAAAAGACCGCCTGGACAGAAGGTTTGCCCAGGCGGTCGACAGTTTCCGCAATACGGTCCACGTGGTGTACGCCACTTAATCCGCCAGTTCCGTATCACTCTGATTCAGTTCAACAAAAAACCGTCCAGGCAAAACAATCTGCCCAGACGGTCGACTTGCATCCAGATACGGTTCATGTGGTGAACTCCACTAAATCCGTCAGTTCCGTATCGGTTATTCAACTGAGAGAATTATAACAACAGACTGGCCGCCATGTCAAATCGATAATGTCAAGCCGAGTGATTTCCCCGACTTATAAGGTTCGATGTGAATCATCACCCGGGCGCGGACATTCAGCTCCTGGCAGATTTTTTTCTCGACGGCATGGCAAAGCTCATGCGATGCAGCAATCCCCATTTCCGGCTCGAGCAGGACATGCATGTCGATATAGAGATCGTGTTCGGTTCCCCGGCTGCGGATGTCATGTACGCCGCGGACTTCCGGAAATCCCAGCGTGATATCGCGGATTAAATCGCTGTCCGCGACTGCGGCATCGACCAAAACATCGCTGGTGGAACGGATGATCTGCAGCGCGGCTTTGATGATGAAGCCGACGACCACCAGGGAGGCGAGCGGGTCAATGATCGGTGGCAGACCATATTTGATGCCAAGCAAAGTGAGCAAGACGCTGATGGAAACATATACATCGCTGCGAGTATGCAGAGAATCGGCGATTAAAATCGCACTGCCAAGTTTTTTCCCCTGCCGGTATTCGTACAGACTGACAAAGATGTTTATGCCGAGCGTTGCGATGAGTGCGACCAAACTGGCAACCGAGATTTCGGGCACTACCGGCTGCAGGAATTTTTGACTGGCGTCATACAATACCAAGCCGGCAATTAACAATAACATGAAGCCGATAAACAGACCGGTCAAAAATTCGTATTTGCGATGGCCATAGGGATGGTTTTCATCGACGGGTTGCGCGGCAAACCAAATGCCTATCAGGCCGACCACATTGGAAATGCCGTCAGTCAGCGAGTGAAATCCGTCCGCAGTCAGGCTGGCGCTCTGAATCAGCTGACCGGCGATGATTTTGACGGCCGCGACAGCTAGATTGGCAATCAAGATTATTGTCAGGACGGTTTTAACTTTTTGTATGGATAGCTTGTCCATCGATCCTCCCAAAAAAATACACCCGTAGAACCTTGCGGAAGGTCCCACAGGCGCAACCTGCTGCTTTATCAGCCCGACTGGCGCATTTGCGACAGTCTGATCCTAAGTGGAATTTTTATTTATCCATATGGTATCAAATTGTCGGGAAGCGGTCAAGAAATGAAGTGAGTTTTGCAGAGCAGGATTTGCCCAATCCCGGGCGAATGTTATTCATTAAGAGGGAGGTGGCGGAATGAAAAAAGCGCATAAAATGATCCTGGCCGGACTTGCGGCGCTGCTGATTCTCACGGGGATCGCCTGGAAACTGGCGGCGCCGCGCGTATTAGCCGGTGTTCAGGATCTTCTGCTGAAACAGGTCAACTCCTCCATCAACGGACGTTTGGAAATCGGCTCACTGGACTTTTCGGTACTGGGATCGGCCGTGTTGAAGCAAGTCGTCCTTTACGACAAGGCGGGCGCCCGAATCGCTACCGGCGGGCAAATCAGTGTCAGCTATCAGTTCGATGATTTGCTGGGTGGTCGCTTCGGCCTGGATAGCGTGCGAAAGATCAGTGTTGATAAGGGCAGCCTGCAACTGATGATTGATAAGAACGGACGCTGGAGTCTGCAGGAACTGGTGAAGCCGCAAAAGGAACAACCGGCTGTTTTTCGCGGGATCATCGCCGTGCAGGACATAGCGGTTGACGTTGCTACACCCGAATGGAAGCGCCAGTTCAGCAATATCAGCGGCGAAATGGACTATGGAAAGCCTCCGGCCGTGGTAGTCGACCTCAAAGGAAAGCTGGGCAAAAGCTCGCTGACGGCAAAAGGAGCCTGGACAGCGGATGTAAAGACTCAACTGGCGATAACGATTGATGCTATTGAGTTGACGGAGATGCAGTCCCTGTTGCCTCCTGCTTCAGGCAATCCCAAGTTTCTGGGAGGCAGTCTGAAAGAGATCAAGGGCAATATCGTCCAGGACAAATCGGGAATCGCGACGAACGGTGAAGCGGTATTGTCCGGCCTGGCGATGAATCTGCAAGGAAAGGCGCTCAAGGATGGAAAGGCAAATCTCAGGCTGCAGGGCAAGATGCTGAACCTCAGCGACGGGTCCGTCCTGATTGAGGGCAACAAGTTGTCGTTAAATGGAACGATCGATTTTGCGGCGGCTTCGCCCGGACTAGCGTTGCAATTGGCGTCGACAGGGCTGGATATCGCTTCGTTGGCGGGCAACAAAGCGTCGATCGGCGGCCTGATTTCATTTCAGGCTGACGTAACCGGCACGCTGGCAAAGACTTTGGCGCGCGGCGTGTTCAAGTTACCGTCCGGACAATTGGATGCCAATCCATTGACGGATGGTGAGGGTTCGTTCAGTTATGCAGGTGAGATGCTGACGATTCAGAATGCGACGGTTAAGGCGCTGGGAGGCTCGTTAGCGATATCCGGAACCATGGAACCGCAGACAGCCCGCTACAACCTGAAGGTGAGCGGCCAGAACGTGGATGGCGCGATTCTGACCAACAAGGGTGTTAACGGAAGGATGGGTTTTGAAGCGAACGTGAGCGGGTCGGCCGATCCGGCATCGATGACCGCGAACGGCGTGTTTTCTTTGCCTGCCGGAAAAATATCCGATTATGAAATCTCCAATGCGACGGGTGGATTTCGCAAACAAGGAAATCGACTGGACCTGTCAAATGTTGGTGTCACTTTATCCGGACAACGGCTCAGTATTGGCGGCAGTGTCATGTTGGCTGCCGGCGGCGGGCCGCCGCAGCTTAACCTGACGATTGCTTCCGGCGGACTGAATGCCAATGTATTCAATCCGAACAGCGCGTTGAAAGGACTAATCGCTTTCCAGGCGACAGTGACAGGCACCCCGGAAAAAAATCAAGCGAGGGGAAATTTTCAGATCGGCTCCGGCGCTTTGGGTGAATTGGCCTTTGCTGCAGCTAGCGGCGGGTTCAGCTACGTTGAGGGGGTGTTGACATTGTCGGGAGCGCGGGCTCAGTGTCTTGGCGGGTCACTTAGCCTGACCGGGACCGTTATCCCCAAGACCATGGAATATCGGCAGCAGGTCAATGGAAGCAATATTGATGCGGCGCAGCTAACCGACCGGGATGTGCAGGGACGGGCCGATTTTTCGGCGACGATCAGCGGAGTCGGCGACTGGGATAAAGCGAATGGCGACGGAAATTTTAAGATGAACTCCGGTAGCGTGAAAGGGATCTCTTTTAATGGTCTGACCGGAAATTTCAGCAAACGGGGCAAGCAGACCGAGTTTACCAACCTGAAGTTCAACATGTTGGGCGGACTGGCCTCGGGAACAGGGTCTACGGAGGGAGAATACATCCGCTTGATTATTACGCCGAATGCCGCCGCAAACACCGCACTATCGATTTTGACCGGCAAAACGCTTCAACCGCAGGATTTGCGCATCCGGTTCCGCGGACCTAACGGCTGACCAACACAAGCAGTTGTGGTGGCGCGAAAAAATAATACAAAATAACCGGTTGAATTTTCAATTTACTCTTGCGTTTCGCTGGTTGCCATGCTAAAATATAACCAAGCACCATCCTTACAGCGACTAGTGGTTCCAGTAAGTTGCAAAAACCACGAAAGAGTTTCTTTCCAAGTTTGTGCACGTTGAAACCAGTCCATAGGAGAGTGTTTTTTCTTTACCCCCAATCCCAACCCAAGTACCCAGCGAGAAAATGAGTTACCAGATTCTTGTTCACGGAGGTCAACAGTCTATCAAATCCAAGAAAGACGAGGTCCGGTTCGTGCTGTAAGGATGGTCGCTTTGAAAAAGAGGGAGACGTAAGTCTCCCTCTTTGAGTTATTCTTGAACTTGAAGATTTTTTTTGGCTATTAGCGATTGCTGAATTTGTAGCTCGGATCCAGCACTTCTTCCAACCGGTCGGTGGCGGAAGCGGGGCGAAGCGAAAGTTGGCAGATCGCTTCCCGTATCTGTGGCGTCATGTTGAATGAAGCGCTGGCCAGCGCCGGTTCCAGTTGGCTGACATTGCGGGCGCCGATGATCGGAGCGGTGATTGCCGGGTGCGTTTTGACCCAACTGACAGCCAGCGTAACCGGATGAGCGCCGATTTCTTTGGCGTAGTTGACAAATCGGGCTGCGGTGTCTCGGTATTGAGGATCACTATACCTTTTCGCATACATGTCGTTTTTAATGATCCGACCGGCGGCATCTGCGGTTTCGCCCAAATACTTTCCGCTGAGCAGTCCTGCGCCAAGCGGGCTGTAAGCAATCACGCCAATTTGCTCAGACTCCGCCAACGGCAGGATCTCCACTTCGGCCTGGCGTTTGACGATATTGTACATTGGCTCGATGCACTCGAACCGAGCCAGACCATCGCGCGCCGAAATCCCTAGTGCCTTGGCCACTTGCCAGGCTGCCCAGTTGCTGACGCCGAGATAGAGCACTTTGCCTTGACGCACCAAGTCGGTCAAGGCCTGCAAGGTTTCCTCCATCGGCGTGAACGGGTCGAAATGGTGGATAAAGTAGACGTCGATACGATCGGTTTTCAACCGTTTCAGGCTTTGCTCGACTGCAAGCATGATGTGGCGGCGTGAAGACCCGCGCGCATTGATGTCTTTGCCGATGCGCTGTGAAACTTTCGAGGTGATGACGACTTCGTCACGACAGCCGGCAATCAGGTTGCCGAGAATTTCTTCCGCCCGTCCGCCACTGTAATTATTGGCGCAATCGAAGAAATTGATTCCCACGTCGCGGCATTTGCCGAACATCTCGGCGGCCGCCTTTTCATCAGCTTCATTACCGAACGACATGGTGCCGAAGCAAATTTCAGAAACCCAGACACCTGTTTTCCCCAAAATTTTATATTTCATGGGGCTCCTCCTTCATTTTGGATTTTTATCGTACGGGCAGGCACCGGGAGCTGGATTCCTTCCTGCCGGTAGCGCAGATGCAGCTGTTTGATAAGTTCGTGACGAATCAGGTGTTGGTCAAGCACACTTTTGATTCGCAGGACGACATTGAACTGAATGCTTGATTCGGCGAACGCCGTATAGCGGATCAGTGGTTCAAAGTCTTTGACCGCGCCTTCGGTGGCTTGCAAAACGTCCCTGGCAACGGCGAGCGTCACCTTTTCCACATGGTCCAGATTACTGTCATAGCTGACACTTACAGGAACAACCAGCGAACACTCCGCATCAGGCAAAGCGTAGTTGGTGATGATTGCAGTGGCAATCTTTTGATTGGGAACAACCACCATGTTGTTTGATGTTTGCTGAATGGTCGTGCTGCGCCAGTTCATATCGGCGACAATCCCTTCTTCGCCGGTGGACAGTCTGATATAATCGCCGACCTTTGTCTGTTTCGATAACAGGATGTTGATGCCGGAAAACAAGTTGGACAAGGTATCCTGCAAGGCCAGGGCAACCGCCAGACCGCCTACGCCGAGGGCGGTAAGCAGCGGCGCGATCGAGATGCCGAACGACTGTAACATGAACAGTAAGCCGGTAAGATAGACAATCAGTTCAATGGTGTTGACCAGAATCGAGGTGGAGGCAAAATTGCCGGCCGATTTCTGCAACTGCATGGTGATGAATCCGGAGGCCAGGCGCGACCCCATGATCGTGAGGGAAAAGATCAGCAGGACCTGGAACGATACGTCCAGTAGATGCAGCACCCCAGGTGGCAACGAAATGAATTGGACAGCGACATAGCCACCGGCAGTGACTCCCAAAAAGACCGGCATCCCCTTCATCACCCGCTGCAAGAGCGGGTAATAGGCGCCGGAAATTCGGGCGGCGACCCGGCGCAAGCGGAAAAACACCAGCTGACTGAGACTGATGCCGATCAACATGCTGAACAGCAGGATCAATAACGGGAACGTCAGCTCATGGTCGCGAAAATAAGCGTAATACTGTTGAGCTTTTTCAAACATGGAAACCTCCTGGTGATTGCGCCGATACGCTATAGTATTTCTTTGAATCGGCCGGATTTCCTGCTGAAGGACGTCTCAAAACCGGTCCGATCGATCGGGGCGGTGCTTAATAGATGCTATGCTATAATAAATAATAAGCTAAAGATGTGGAGGATGAGTTGCATGCAGTTTGGTTATTTCATGCCGACCCGGGTATTTTTTGGTCAGGGCTGTATCGTTCAAAATCAGGCGGAGTTCGCCAAATGGGGCAAGCGTGCCCTGATTGTGACCGGCCGCAACTCGGCGCGGGTCAGCGGTGCGTTGCAGGATGTATGCGTTGCGCTGGACCAGCAGAATATTACTTGGGAAATATTCGACCAGATCGGTGAAAACCCGACTTTTGCGATGGTGGAGGCTGGCGGCGCGGCAGGCCGGATTTTCCGTCCCGACATGGTGGTGGCGATTGGCGGCGGTTCCCCGCTGGACGCGGCAAAAGCCATAGCGGTGCTCAGCGTGAATGATTATCCGGCGGCGAGACTCTATGAAGGAAATTATGCGGTCGAGCCGCTGCCGATCCTGGCGGTGCCGATTACGGCAGGTACTGGCAGCGAAGTCACCCAGTACTCGGTGTTGACTGATGCAGAACGGCAGACCAAGCGCGGTTTTTCCCAGGCAAGCCTATTCGCTAAAGCGGCATTCCTTGACGCCCGCTATACCGAGAGCCTGTCGCATGCGGTGACAATTGATACCGCGGTGGATGCATTGTCTCACTGCGTTGAAGGGTATCTTGCCAAACGGGCGACGGTGATCAGTGACGCTCTGGCCTTGGAAGCAATCCGACGATTCGGCGAGATTCGCCTGGAACTCGACAAACCGCAAATCAGTCTGGCAGTCCGCGAAGCCCTATTATATGTGTCCATGCTGGGCGGGATGGTCATTGCGCAGACCAGTACGACAACGGTTCATGCGCTGGGATATTCGCTGACTTATTTTCATCAAGTGCCGCACGGCAGGGCCAATGGCTTGCTGATGGGAGAATACCTGCAGTTTCACGCGGAAGCAGCGGCGGACAAAATCGGTTGTCTGCTTGAGGCGATGCAACTGCGTTCGATTGATGAATTCAAGCAATGGTTGGATCGACTGTTTCCCGAAAAGACCTGTCTGAACGAACAGCAAGTGGAAGAGTATGCGGTGCTTGCCGCCAAGACGGCCAATATTGCCAACACTTTCCGCCAGCCGGACCAAACCGAGTTAATGACCTTATTGCGAAAGTCTCTGATAGTCGGTGGTGAAAGCTAACCAACGCCTGGTTGCGTAAGACATATAGCGGTCCTTGCGCCAGATCACGGCTAACTGTAGCAGCAGCTGGGGATCTTGCAAAGGCACGGCGACAATCTGTTCCGGGTTGAGCTCGGCGCAGATTTTTCCTGGCAATAGTGCTACCCCCAGTCTGGCGGCGACCATCTGGGTCATGAATTCGCGCTGGGAAGTTTCGCAGATGATAACCGGTTGAAAACCAGCCAGTTTGCAGCGAGCCAAAATCTGGTCGTGCAGCGAAAAGTCCTCACTGTATAAAACGAACCCTTCGTCGCGCAAGTCGGCGAAATCTATCACCGGAAGCCGGGCCAACGGATGTTCCGGATGCACGATCAAGTACAGCGGATCTTCGACAAACGGCAACACTTCGAAATTTTCATGGCGATCCGGCAGCGTGCAGACAATGCCGATATCGAGCGTTCCCTCATTGACGCCCTGTTTGATTTTTTTCGATCCATACTCATGCAGTTGCAGTTCGACGTTTGGATGCTGCCGCTTGAATTCACCGAGCAACCGCGGAAAAATGGTGGAAGCGGTGATAGAAGGAATGCCGATGCGGATTTTTCCTCGCTGCAGCAAGTGGCTGTCTTTGAGATTGCCGGCTAGATTGTTGAACAGGCTGACGATCTGCTCCGCTTGCTCCTGAACAATCTGTCCGGCATCGGTCAGTTCCAGGCGCTTTGCGCCGCGATACAGCAACGGGGTTCCCAGCTCCTCCTCCAGATTTTTAATCATTTCACTGACCGACGGCTGGGAAACATGCAGGACGGCGGCAGCCTTACTGAAGCTTTCCAGTTTCGAGACTTCGAGGAAATACTCCAATTGCCGGATGTTCATTTATCACACCTCCCATAATAGGAAAATCCTATTGTGAATATTATAATATCCGATTTTACCTTATGCAACTTTCCGTCGTATAATGCGAGTAGAGAACCTAATGTTGACGGAGGTGTATGAGATGAAAGTAGCGGAAATCGTAGTCAAGATAATGGAAAAAGAGGGAATCGTCGATGCATTCGGCATTCCTGGCGCAGGAATCAATCCCGTGTACAAGGCGTTGGGGAATTCGCCGATCAGACATTATTGCGTACGGCATGAAGAAGCCGCCGTTCATGCGGCGGACGGCTATTATCGCGCATCAGGCAGGATGGCTGTCGCCTTGTGCACTTCGGGACCGGGGGCGACTAATTTTGTCACCGGAATATACACTGCCAATGTCGACTCCATTCCGCTATTGGCGATTACCGGTCAAGCAGTCACAGCCCAGCTGGGGAAAGACGCATTTCAATGCGTTGATATCGCCAAGATTTGCGAACCGATTGCCAAGGCAACGTTTTGTGTCACCGAGCCCGCTTCGATTGCCGGCGTGATGCAAAAAGCATTTTTGCTTGCCAGGTCCGGCAAGCCGGGCGCCGTACTGGTCGACCTGCCACTGGATGTGCAAATGGCCGAAGTTGATTTTGACGTCGATTCCTATCAACCATTGGCGTTCGAGAATCCGAGACCGAATCCGAAAGATATTGAACAAGCGATTGCCATGTTGCGGGAGGCAAAAAACCCGGCGCTGATCATGGGCGGCGGTGTGCTACTTGCGGGAGCGGCGGCCAAGTGTGTGGAATTCGCCGAACTGATGCAGCTGCCGGTTATCACCACCTATATGGCCAAAGGCGGCATTCCTGCCGAGCATCCTCTGAATGCCGGACATGCCGGGATTCAGGTCGGCCAGCCGATCGGCAACAAGGTCTTTCTTGAGTCGGATGTGATCATCGGTATCGGTTGTCGCTTTACAGACCGACATACAGGAAATATCGCCGTTTACAAAGGAAATCGCAAGTTCATTCACATCAATGTCGAACCGCGGGAAATCGGCAAAATCTTTCAGCCGGACCTGGGGATTGTTGCAGACGCAAAATATGCCCTGGAAGCATTAGTGGAAGCGGCCAAAGCATTCGGCGGCAGAGCTGCCGATGCCCGCGTCGGCGAGATTCCGGCGCAAAGGCATGGCATGAAACGCAAAACCTGCTATGAGTGTGTACCGATCAAACCGCAGCGTGTGTACGAAGAACTCAACAGCTTTTTCCAGGACGAAGCGATGTTTACGACCGGTTGCGGCTTGAATCAGATTTGGTCCGGCCAGCTTCAGGACATTAACCAGCCAGGTCTTTACATGCCTTCCGGCGGCGCCGGCACTCTCGGCTACGACATTCCGGCCGCTTTTGGCGCAAAGATCGCCAATCCGGCCAAACATGCAGTTGCAGTAATGGGGGACTTCGGTTTTACTTTCCATGTGCAGGAACTTGCTGTCGCGGCGGCTTATAACATTCCTTTGATTGTCGTGATTGTGAACAATGCCTGCCTGAGCCTGATTCGTCAGAATCAGAAATATGCCTATAATTTTGAGTATGCAGTGGAGATGGAAGTCAATCAGGGATTGATGGATTATGTAAAAGTGGCGGAAGGTTTTGCTGCCGCAGGGGAACGGGTCGAACGACCGCAAGATATTCGGGCGGCGTTGGAACGCGCTGCAAAATCGACGAAACCCTACATCATCGATATCGTATGCGAAAAGGAAACGGACTGTTCGATGGGGCCGGCGCTTGATAGCATAAAAGAGTTTGCATAAGACCTTCGTGTAAGATACCAATGAAATAAAAACGCTGTCGCAAACAGGTTCGTCCTGGGGCGACAGCGTTTTATTCTGTTGACTCGGATAAACCAGTTATCAGCTTACCGTTTTGCGCCAATCAGGCCGGTGCCCAGACCGACGCCGGATATGACAAGCAGCAGAGCGGCAAAGTGAATCCAATTCAAGGATTCGCCCAGAAATAATGCTGCCGCGAATACACCGAACACAGGAGTGGCATTCAAGAACAGGGAAGCTGTTGCGGCGCCAATCTGTTGAATTCCGGTGTTCCACCAGAGCGCACCCAAAGCGGTATTGACTAAACTGGAGAACATCAGCACAGACACAGGCAGCGGTTCAAAAGCGCCGGGATAATGCCAGAGCGGATTGACCAGACCGCCGGTGACCAGCAGTCCGATAGAAGCCAGGCCGTGACTGTAAGCGGTAACGATGAGCGGCGACACAGCAGCGGTACTTTTTTTTACAAACAGTGAACCGAGCGCGAACGTGATTGTAGCCACGAACATCACCAAGTCGCCAGATAGCGATGAAGCTGCAGCGTTGCCGCCGGAAACCACCAGGGCAACTCCGCTGAAACCAAGCAAGATTCCCAGGCCTTTGGCGGTTGAAAACCGTTCGTTCATCCAATAACTTGCCAACACGGTGGTCAAGAGAGGATTGAGGCCCAGAATCAGCGACGCGTGGGTGCTACTGGTCTGAGAGATTCCCCAGGAGAGTGTGATCTGATGCAAATAAATTGAAAAGGTCGCCACGCCCAAAATCGGTAATAACGTAGTTGCCGGAGGAATGACGAATCCCTGTTTATAGAGGACAACCGGGAACAACAACGCAGTTGCCAGTGACAGGCGGATCGGCGCCAAGGCCAGGGGCGGGAAAAATCCGGTCAGATATTTGAGCATGACCACATTGATGCCCCACAACAATACGACGAACAACAGCAAGGCAAATGTGAAATTGTTCGATGGCAAACAGCGCAAGACAACACCTCATGTGACGAGATCGGGGCAAGCCGGATCAGAGAAAGACGATCAGGGTCATTGCTGCAAAGGTAGGAATCAGAATCGCGCAGGACCAGGCCATATAGCCGAAGAAAGACGGCATCTTGATCTGGTTTTCTTCGGCGATCGATTTGACCATGAAGTTCGGTGCATTGCCGATATAGGAGTTGGCGCCCATAAATACGGCGCCGCAGGAGATGGCAAGCAGGATATGCTCCGGTACGATTCCCATGTCGGTGACTACACCGGTTGTGGCTCCTAATCCGGTTGCGACACTCAGGAAAGTGAGGTAAGTCGGAGCGTTATCGAGGAAACTGGACAGAATGCCGGTTGCCCAGAAGAACTGCCAGGCCTGCGTGACACCAAGTTCGCTGCCCCGTGCCTGCAAAATGGCCATCGGCGGCACGATCGTCAGGAAGATGCCGGCAAACAGGACGGCCACTTCCTTGATCGGTCCCCAGGTGAAGTGATTTGCTTCGCGAGCGCCGGCTGGCGTGAGTTTCAATGACAATACTGCCATCAGCAGGATGAAACCGTCCCGCAACAGGTTAATGTAAGGAAACACCAACGTGTGTCCATGCTCGGTCATTAGGCTGATTCCTGTGTAATTATTGTGTGCGGCATCAAAGAACAAGGGATGCTTGCTGTAGGTGCCGCTGAGGACGATGGCCGTGATGACGCCGCCCAGCAATACGAAATTGACCAAGCCACCGATGCTGATTTTTTCTTTCTCTTCAGAGCCGCAGTCAGAAGTCTCGGCCTGTATTGGTTCTTTGCGATAATAGCGGGAATCAACGGCATAATAGATGATCAACAGCAGCGTAGTGCAGAAGAGGAACGGCCAGAATAACTTCAATGTCCAGAAGAAGGGCACTCCATGCAAGAAGCCGAGAAACAGCGGCGGATCTCCCAGCGGAGTGAGTGAACCGCCAATATTGCTGACCAAAAAAATGAAAAAGATAATGGTATGCATCTTGGCCTTGCGAAACTCGTTGGCCCGGATGATTGGCCGGATCAATAGCATTGAGGCGCCGGTCGTTCCGACCAGGCTGGCCAACACTGTGCCGATCAGGATAAGGATGGTGTTGAACAACGGTGTGCCTTTTAGCGAGCCCCGCAGCACAATACCGCCAGAAATGACGAACAAACCGCCTAACAGGATGATGAACGGAATATAGTCGATCACATAAATGTGCAATGATGCATAAAGCGCTGAAGAAAAACCGAACAGCATCGTGTAAGGCAAGAAAAACGCTAACGCCCAAAACAAGCTGACTTTCGCCTGGTTATGCTCCCACCAATGGATGTTAACCAATGGACCTAGCGCAATGGACAGCAGGATTCCGGCGAAAGGAATCACCAACCACAGGGGAATCGAACGTGCGGCATCATCGCCGCCTGCCGCGGCAAATCCGGTAGCCTGCAATGCGGGCAGCAACAGCAAGCCCAACAGGACCGGCAATGCACCCTTGAAATAGCGGTGGAACATGGAACTGAAATGTGCTTTCAATAGAATTTCCTCCCCGTTATTATATATGAGTTGCCCTGCCTGGCATATCAGCAAGGTTCATTACTCCTGGGAAATAAAAAAAGCTTTAGGAGAGGGGGCGAATCCTCAGCAAAGTTTTTCATAAAGGAGCATTTTTTTTATTTACTTAATTCTTGCATATACCGTTCAAGATAGCAAGCTTTTTTCTGCAAAAGAAAAAACCTCCGCCAAATTGACGGAGGTAAGAGCAGACATCAAGATATTCAGCGGAAAAACACGAAGGTCAGGACGACGAAGGTAGGAATCAGTATCGCGACGGACCAACCCATATAGCCGAAGAAAGACGGCATTTTGATCTTGTTTTCTTCTGCGATCGATTTGACCATGAAGTTGGGTGCGTTGCCGATATAGGAGTTTGCGCCCATGAATACGGAACCGCAGGAGATCGCAAGCAGAATCTGCTCCGGGACGGTGCCCATGTCGGTTACAACGCCGGATTTTGCGCCAAGACCGGTTGCGACGCTCAGGAAGGTGAGGTAGGTGGGCGCATTATCCAGAAAACTGGACAGGACTCCTGATGCCCAAAAGAACTGCCATGGCTGAGTCACGCCGAGATCGGCGCCACGTGCCTGCAGAATTGCCATCGGCGGAATAATGGTGAGGAAGATGCCGGCAAACAGTATGCCGACTTCCTTGATCGGTCCCCAGGTGAAGTGATTGTCGCCCCGGACGCCGGCAGGAGTGAGTTTGAGCGACAATAAACCCATCAGGACGATGAAACCGTCGCGCAGCAGATTGATGTAGGGCAGGACCAGCGTGTGACCATGCAGGGTCATCAGGCTGATTCCGGTATACGTATTGTGCTTGACGTCGAAGAACATCGGGTCTTTGCTGAACATTCCACTAAGGACGATTGCGGTGATAACGCCGCCGAGCAGTGCGAAATTGACCCAGCCATTGATGCAGACATCCTCTTTCTTGTCGCTGCAACTACAAGCTTCAACGGTGGTCAATGCCGATTCTTTTCCGTAATAGTAGGAGTCAACGGCGTAATAGATACACAGGACCATTACCATGGATAGCATAAACGGCCAGAACAGTTTTAGCGTCCAGAAAAAGGGAACGCCATGCAAAAAGCCGAGAAACAGCGGCGGATCGCCGAGCGGGGTCAAGCAGCCGCCGATATTGCTGACCAAAAAAATAAAGAAGATAATGGTATGCGCCTTCGCTTTGCGGAATTCGTTGGCCCGAATGATCGGACGGATCAGCAGCATCGATGCGCCGGTCGTGCCGACCCAGCTTGCCAGCAATGTGCCGATCAGGATCATGCCGGCATTGAATAAAGGCGTTCCCTTTAACGCGCCGCGGATGATGATGCCGCCTGAAATGACGAACAGGCTGGCCAGCAGAATGATGAACGGGATATAGTCGATGATGTACACGTGCAGCGAATAGTAGAGCGCTGACGAGAAGTCCAGCAGAAACATAAAAGGTAGAAAAAAAGCCGCGGCCCAGAACAAACTGACTTTGTCCAGGTTGTGTTCCCACCAATGGGCATTGAGCAATGGGCCAAGTGCGATGGATAACAGAATGCCAACGAACGGTAATACCATCCACATCGGCAGAATTTTGCCAAGATCAGGCGCCTCGCCAGCTGCCTCGGCGGCCAAGGCAACTGAATCAAGCGAAGGAACCAGAAACATGGCGAGCAGGAGCGTCAAGGAGAGACTGGCATGACGCGGGATGGAAAAACTGGATACTTTCAATTGATATTCCCCCTTTAATCACTGGAACCTTGATTGGACAATAAAAAATTTTGCCCGGTTCTATTTCACACAGGCCCAAGCGTGCCGAACCTGTGAAGTGAAACAATGCGCTTGACAGCTCGATAGTTAGAGAAAAAATTCACAACAAATATATATATTGGCTACTATCCGTATAACTCCTGCCGAAATTAGCGTTGAATACAGAATACAAACCGGTTTATTTTGTTTCTTTCCCTGCACTGGCTGACCAATAGAGCCGATCCTGCTGCCATTTCCACATGTCATAAAATAATCCCCGCTTGTCAAGCAATTGCGGCAATGTGCCCTGTTCGACAAGCTTGCCGGCATCCAACACCAATATTTCATCCATTGCAGACAAAGCATCAGCTTGATGCGTGACCAGCAACACGGTTCGGTCCGGGCGGAGCAGCGGCCCTCCCTTGGCAAGCAACTGTCCGGCCAGCTGCGAATCCAGCCCGGCTGTCGGTTCATCAAGCAGATAGATTGGCGGGTCTTTCAGAAGGAGGCGGGCTATGGACAGGCGGCGACGTTCGCCACCTGACAGCCCATACCCTTCACTTCCGAGCGCGGTTTCCAGCTGATTCGGCAGTTGGCGGATCGTGCCGGCAAGAAACACCTGATCAAGAACATGCCATAGTTCTTCATCCGAGGCAGCAGGCTTTGCCAAACGAAGATTATCGGCAATCGTGGCATGAAATAGGTGGTCGTGTTGCAGCGCCACGCCCAGTAATCGGTTGCGTTCAGTCGGCGTTAATCGGTACAGTTCATAATCATTCAAATACAACTCACCTTCATCTGGCGGCTGTTGTCCGGACAATATGGCAATCATTGTACTTTTGCCTGCTCCGCTGGGACCGACTACGGCGACATGTTTGCCAGGAAACAGCTCCAGGCTGACTTGGCTGAGAACCGCCTGCTGACTGGCGGGATAGCGGCAACCGATATTTGATGCGACCAGCCGATATGGCGCTGACAGGCTGGGACTCAGCGCAGCGACGGAGACGGGACGCATTGCCGGCAGTGCTGTCAGGCGTCTGGCGGAATCGCGGATTTCTCCCAGATAGCGAATCATGTTGGAAAGCGGATAAAAGGCCTCGAAACTGCTTTGGACCAGCAGCGCCCAAGCGGCAAGGGATACGCCTGCCAACTCGCCTCGTTCAACCAGCTTGACCAACACTGCCAATGAAGCGAGCAGCGTTGCCTGGGCAATGAACATCCCCGCCGCATCACAGCTGGCAGCTGTGGAATGTGAGACTTGGGCGGCTTCGATGAATCGCGAATTTGCATCGACAAACCGCCGGCGTAGCATGCCGGTTGCATCGAACACCGCCCAATCACGGATTCCTCGTACACTGTCCACTACCACAGCATGAAATTTCAGTCGACGCAGAGACAGAAGATGACGCCATTTTTTGTCTTGCTGATAAAAATACCAAGGGAGACTGCCGCCCAGCAGAAGCACGCCGATTAGCAAAATCATGCTGAGTTGCCAGTGCAATCCGGCTAAAAGCGCAGTCAGCATGCATAATGTGACGATTGCGACAAGCAAGGGGATGAGAAGCCGCACCGGCAAGAATTTCAGGGTTTCCACATCGGTTACAAACCGGGTGAACAGATCTGCGGAGGCGTATTGCTTCAGTTCGACAGCTGACAAAGGAACCAGCGAGCGGTAGTAATGAATCCGCAGGGCGGCTAGCAGACGTAATGCGGCATTGTGTCCGCTGTAGCGTTCCAGATAGCGAAAGAAAGCACGACTCAGACCGAAAAAACGCACGCTGACAATGGCGGTGGACAGTGTAGCCAAAGGGGGGTGCAGAGCCGCCAGGGAGAGCAGATAAGCCGCAGCCGCCATCAACCCGATATTGGCGAGGACCGTTGCCAGGGAACAGGCGGCGGAAATCCAGATTGTCGGCCAAAGTGGCAGAAGCAGCTTTTGGAAAGGTTTGATCATGGCATGATGCCTCCCGCATCGACCAGTTTTCCTGCCTGCAGCGCAATAATCCGATCGGCGCAGCGGGCTGTACTTTGCCGGTGCGCGATGACAAGCACGGTGCGGTCTCGCTGGAGTTCGCGGATCACTTGCTGGATGGCGGTTTCATTGCGGGGGTCCAGCGAGGTCATTGCCTCGTCCAGCAACAACAAAGGGGCGTTACGGAAAAAAGCCCGG
>CAZOJA010000009.1:0-28025 GCA_964579955.1 uncultured Veillonellaceae bacterium
TCGTCCGGCGCTGAAAAAGGCGGGATTCCTGACCCGCGACCCGCGTGAAAAAGAACGTCGCAAATACGGTCTCAAAAAAGCCCGTAAGGCTTCGCAATACTCAAAACGTTAATTGTCATACAGAAACCCGGAAAACATTTTCCGGGTTTCTTTTTTTGGCAGGATTCCGGGGTGCACGGGTCAAATATAAACAGTTATGGGCTAAGCTCATATGGAAGAAGTGCCTTTTGGCTCATGGAGGAATGAAGAAGAATGAAAAAAATCTGTTCTCTGCTAATGCTGCTTGCGATTATGGCGGTTGCCGCGCCGGCTTTCGCCAGCCTGGATGACACGCGTGAAACGATTGCCCAGACCTATGGCGACTTCCGACTGGTGATTGACAGCGACAACCAGCCATGGACCAAGGAACAGTGGGAAAAAAGCGGCCACAAGAAGGCTCAGGCCGATACTTACACTTATCGTTTCCGGCGTCAGGATATCGGAATCGGCATGGATGTGAAATACGAGGGAGACAAGCCGGGTTCGTTTGTCCGAATGCAGCGCTTTACCCCGGATATGCCGTTCCAGATCAAGGATTTCAAGACGATGTTCCCGGAAATATACCCCCTGCTGGCCTCGCCGCAGACTGTCGTGTTTGCCACATATAAGGAATTAAGCCGCAATCTGATGGAAAAGAACTCGCCGGTAACGTTGGGCGCTGCGGTGAAAAAGGAATTGACGGCAGAGCGCAAAGGGTACTTCATGCTGTTCGCCTTCAATGTGCAGGACGAGGGGCGCCTGGTCAAGGATGCCAAATATATCGATGAAAATACTTATATCAGGGAATTCACCATCGAAAGGACTTATCTGTCGGTGCTCAAGGATAATTTGCATGGTGAATGGAAACAGACTAAAAATTTCTTCGCGCCGGAAGTGAATTCACAGAACACGGCTCCTGATAAAACAGGCGGCAAAAAACCGAAAAAGTAGCTGTTGGGAGCAAACTGCGTTAATTATAATGCAAAACTGGCGGACTCTACTGCGAATGCAGCGGAGTTCGCCAGTTTGATTATTGAATATTACACAAGGCCCATAGATGATTCAGCGGTTCAACTGCAAAGGTGCGCTGCGTGCCTGATCGGCTTGTTGTTGCGTAATATATCCGTGCTTTACCATGGCTGACAACACGACCCGTTGCCGCTGCATCGCCATGGTCTGGTCGACCAGCGGCGAATAGAGCGAGGGGGCGGCAGGCAGTCCGGCAATCAGGGCTGCCTCAGGCAGGGTCAGTGCAGTTGGCGGCTTGGCGAAATACGTTTGGCTGGCTGCGCCGATTCCATAGGCGCCAGAGCCAAAATAGATGCTGTTCAGGTACATTTCGAGAATTTCCTGTTTGGTAAACTGGTGTTCCATCAAGAACGTGAGTGGAATTTCAAATGCCTTGCGACTCCATGTGCGATCCTGAGACAGGAAAAGGTTCTTCACCAGTTGCTGCGTGATTGTGCTGCCGCCTTCGACCAGTTCTCCCGACTGCAGATTGACCAGCAACGCCCGCATTATTGCCTCGAGATCGATGCCGCCATGCTGGTGAAAACGGTTATCTTCGACAGAAATGATCGCTTGTTGGAAGGTCAGCGGAATTTGGCTCAAGGGGACGTAATTTTTGCGATTCAACTTACTTTCAACATGAGCGCGAAAAGAAAAAACAGACTGAATCCGATCCAAGGATGCCGGAACAGGATTCTGTCCGCCGGACTGGCTCCAGCCATAATATGCACCGCCTGCAAGGCAGAGAATGAGTAACCATTTGATCAGTCGCATGTATTCCTCCGATTTTTTCGCTTTGTCGACAATACTAGCAGGAATTAGGCCGGAAGTTGTGGAAAGCAGCATCAATCAAAAGTGAAGCGAGGTGAAGCTGGTGACGCATTTAGCTGGTTGCGCCCTGTTTCCTCATCCGCCGATCATGCTGAAAGAGGTGGGAGGAGCAGAGAGCCTTCATGTCAGAGAGACCGTCACGGCAGCCGAAGCGGCTGCACGGTTCTTGCAGGAGCGGAATCCATCAACGGTCGTGGTCATGACGCCACATGGGCCGGCTTTTCGCGATGCAGTCGGCGTAAATGTATCGCCGGTATTAAAAGGGAACCTTGCAGCATTCGGTGCCGCTGAAGTATCTGTGTCGTTTGAAACAAACAGTTTGCTGGTGCAAAATATCCTAAAACAATCCCGACGGCTCGGCGTCAGCATGCTGCCGCTCGATACCGAATCAGCGGAGCGGCACCGGTTTTCGCTGCAACTGGACCATGGCGCCGTCATCCCGCTGCACTATCTCAATAAGGCCGGCTTTCGGGGCCAGGTGGTCCACCTGGCGTCCGGTTTTCTGAGTTATCCCGAAATGTATGCCTGCGGCAAAGCCGTTCAGGCCGCGGTAGAAGCAACTCGTCAAAAGGTGGCGGTTATTGCTTCCGGTGACCTGTCGCATCGCTTGAAACCGGGTGCGCCTGCCGGTTATGATCCGGCAGGAAAACAGTTCGACGACAAGGTTGTGGAAGCGTTGCGGTCGATGGACGTCCGATCCCTGTTTAACCTGAGCGAAGAGCTGGTGGAAGCTGCCGGCGAGTGCGGCTTGCGTCCGATATTTTTTCTGCTCGGTGCCATGGACGGATTGGAGACGTCGTCCGAACTATTATCTTATGAAGGCCCGTTCGGAGTCGGTTACGCCGTGGCGACATTTGAGGTCAGAAGGTCGCGTCCGAGGGAGGGAACGATGTGAAACAAGAGAGTCTGCCGGTCCGAATTGCTAAAGCCAGCCTGGAGTATCTGATGGTACATGGCAAGATCTTGCCGGCGTTTCAGGAGCCAGTGCCGGGGGAATTGCAGAACCCGGCCGGAGTCTTCGTGTCGTTGAAAAAGCATGGCCAGTTACGCGGCTGCATTGGCACGATTCTGCCCACGCAGCCAGATGCGGCAAGTGAGATTATCCGCAATGCCGTGAGCGCTGCTACATCCGATCCGCGCTTTTCCCCCGTGCAACCGCAGGAATTGGCTGAGTTGGAGGTTTCGGTCGATATCCTGACCCCGCCGCAGCCGATTCAGTCGTTGGCAGAACTTGATCCGCGCCGTTATGGAGTGATTGTCCGCTGTGGCGGTCGTTCCGGTCTATTGTTGCCGGACTTGGAGGGGGTCGATTCCGTAGCGGAGCAAGTCGATATTGCCTGTCGCAAGGCTGGCATTCAGGCTGGCGAGCCGATAGAATTGTACCGGTTCGAAGTGGTCCGGTACAAATAGGGTCGTAAGATGGCCAGATGAGCTGATGCGGAGAGCCTTGGAGCGGTAAAATGCAAGACCGGTCTTTGTCGCCACTGGCACGCAAAGGTGCGCCGAACTGGCCGGGTAGCAGGGGGCCGCGGAATATTGGCGTGGCAATATCTGCAATAGTTCTATATAGGAAATGTTGGCTAGAAAATCTTGGTTGAACAAACCAGAAGGGTTGCAAAAAAATTCAACGACGTTGTATAATGATAAGTAATGGTTTGGATGACAATTTCGCACAGGACTTGTTCCCATTCTACCACGATAAGCCGAATTCCATCAAGGAAGCTGCAGTGTGCCGAGTGAAAGTAGGCAGGACAGTTGTTGTGCGGCGTTAATAGTAAATGCGGACATGGTTCAAAATCCCATTGTGCCATGGATCCATAAGGAGGCGGGAAGAATTGAAAGAGGTTGCAGGGGGAATCACGTTTCCCAAAGGGTTCAAAGCCGCCGGCGTAAAAGCCGGAATCAAGAAAAACGGCAAGGAAGATGTCGCGCTGGTGTTTAGCACAGTCGACGCGACCTGGGCCGGCCGGTTCACGACCAATAAGTTTCCGGCGGCGCCGGTGCTGGTATCCAAAGCGGCACTTGGCCGGGCATCCGGCCGGGCGGTCATTCTTAATGCTGGCTGCGCCAATGCCTGTACAGGGGAACAGGGGCTGATTGACGCACAGAATACGGCAAAACAAGTGGCTTCGCTTCTTGACATCGCCCCGGAGGCTGTTGTCGTTGCCTCGACCGGCGTGATCGGCGTGCCGCTGCCGATGGAGAAACTGTCGGCCGGAGTGCGCCAGGCAGTGGCCGAATTGTCGGAGTTTGGCGGTGAAAAGGCCTCGCAAGCAATCATGACGACAGATACCTTTGTCAAAACTTGCGGCTTTGTTGAAGAAATCGGCGGCGTACCGGTGCGGTTCGGCGGAATGGCCAAAGGGGCCGGCATGATTTGCCCCAATATGGCGACCGTGCTTGGCCTGATCACGACCGATGCGGCAGTGACGCCTGATGTGCTGCAAAAAGCGCTTAGTGAAGCGGTCGAGTTTTCGTTCAACCGGATTACGGTTGATGGCGATATGAGCACAAACGACATGTTGGTTGTGTTGGCGAACGGCATGGCTGGCAATCCGGTGGTCAAGCAACTGGAAGGCCCGGAATATGAGGCTTTTGCCACAACCTTGAAAGCGGCGGCGTTGAATCTGGCAAAGAAAGTCGCTCGCGATGGCGAAGGAGCGACGAAGTTCATAGAAATCGAAGTGCAGGGCGCGCTTGATATGGCGGATGCCCGAAAAGCAGGCATGGCGATCGCGAATTCACCGCTGGTGAAAACGGCGTTTTTCGGACAAGACCCGAACTGGGGCCGGATTCTTTGCGCAGCCGGCTATTCAGGAGCGGAACTGTCGCCGGAAAAAACCACGCTGTCGATCGGCGGCGTGCAGATTGTAGAGGCCGGGCTGGGCGCGAAATTTGACGAAAAAGAATTGCGACGGGCCATGGCGGAACGCGAGATCAAAGTCACGATCAATCTGGGGGTCGGCAATGTCGCCACGACCATTTACACCTGCGATATGTCTTACGAGTATGTGAAGATCAATGGAGAGTACACGACATGATGGCGGCGGATCTGAAATCCTGGCAGGGGAAAATCGTTGTCGTCAAATACGGCGGCAACGCGATGCTGGATGCAACCTTAAAACAGGCGGTGGCCCAGGATATCGCCTCCTTGTGGCAGGCTGGCGTAAAAGTGGTGATCGTGCATGGCGGCGGCCCTGAAATCACCGGCCTGCTGAAGGCAATGAACAAGAAATCGGAGTTTGTCGCCGGACTGCGGGTGACTGACGCGGAAACAGCCACCCTGGCTGAAATGGCGCTAGTGGGAAAAACCAATCCGGAACTGGTCAATTTTATCAACCGCGCCGGAGTGAAGGCGGTTGGCCTGAATGGCAAGGACGCGTCTATGTTCACCATCCGCAAACACCTGGCGACAGTATATGAAGCAGGTGTTGCCCAACAGGTCGATATCGGCTTTGTCGGCGAAGTGGCCGCGGTGAAGGCTGACTTGCTGCATACTTTGCTTGAGGCGGGCTATGTGCCGGTTATTGCGCCAATCGGCGCAGACCAGGCCGGACAGACCTACAATATCAATGCAGATACGGCGGCTGCCGCAGTGGCGGCCGAACTGCAGGCCGATGTATTTTTACTGTTGACGGATGTGGAAGGAGTCTTCCGCGACTATCATGACAAGTCCAGCCTGATTTGCGAGCTGTCATTTGCGGAAGCAACGGAAATGATCAGGACAGGCATTGTTGAAGGCGGCATGATTCCAAAGCTGCAAGCGTGCATGTCTTCGCTGGAAAGTGGCGCGAAATTGACCAGGGTGGTTGATGGGCGCCGACCCCATTGCATTGTGGAATCGCTGATGCCGGACAACCAGGCTGGAACGGCTGTAATCAAGGGAAAGGAAGTGTAGGGCGTGGAAAAGCAGCAAGTCGTTGAATGGGACAAAAAGTATTTCATGCCGGTCTTCAGCCGATATCAGCTGGTATTGTCTCACGGCGAAGGCCCCTATGTTTATGATACCGATGGCAAGAGATACATTGATTTTTTGGCCGGGATTGCTGTCAACGTGCTGGGGCACGGACATCCTGGTTTGGTCAAAGCGGTATGCGAACAGGCAGCAAGGTTGATTCACTGTTCGAACCTGTATTATACCGAACCGCAGGTTCAACTGATCAAAAAGCTGGCCGAACTATCGGGTTTGGACAAGGTGTTTATCGCCAATAGCGGCGCCGAGGCCAACGAAGGGGCGATGAAACTGGCCCGCAAATATGGTAAAGTGATTGGTCAGGACAAGTTTGAAATCGTGACTGCCGAACACTCCTTCCATGGAAGGACGTTGGCCACGCTGACGGCGACCGGACAGCCCAAGTATCAGGAAGGGTATGAGCCGTTGCCCGGCGGATTCCGGTACGTCCCGTTCAATGACAAGGCGGCGCTGAAGGCTGCTGTATCGGCCAAAACCTGCGCGGTGATGATTGAGCCGGTCCAGGGCGAGGGCGGCATTCACGCTCCCGTCGACGGATATCTGCAGTATGCCAGGGAGTTATGCGACCAGTACGGCGCTTTGCTGATTTTTGACGAGATTCAGAGCGGCATGGGCCGGACCGGCAGTTTCCTTGCCTGCCAAGGCTACGGGGTCAACCCGGACATTATTACTTTGGCCAAAGGATTGGCCGGCGGCGTGCCGATCGGCGCGTTCCTGGCCACGGAAAAAGCGGCGGCGGCATTTGCCCCCGGCGACCATGGATCTACTTTTGGCGGCAATCCGCTGGCCTGCGCGGCGGCGCTGGCGGTGCTGGAGGCGATTGAGCAGGAAGGTCTGATGGCCAATGCGGCAGCAGTTGGCGAGTATCTGATCGGCAAGATGAAGAGCCTGCAACACAAATATCCCGCTCTGATCAAAGAAGTGCGCGGCAAAGGGCTGATGGTGGGCGTCGAACTGAACCGGCCGGGGCGTGAAGTCGTCGATCTTTGCATGGCTGCCGGAGCGATCATCAATTGCACGGCCGGCAATGTACTGAGGTTTGTGCCGCCGCTGAACGTAAACCGGCAACACGTGGATGAAGTCGTTACCATTGTGGACGATGTGCTTGGCAAGTGGCAATAACCGCCGACTAAGGCCGGCGAAGAGGAAAAGAGGGTTATCATGAGCATGAAAGGGAAAGATGTCCTGGATCTTCTCAGTCTTTCTCCCGCGGAAGTGGAAGAGATCTTCCGCCTGACAGCCGACCTAAAGCAAAAGCAGAAGGCAGGGATTCCACATCCGCTG
This sequence comes from uncultured Veillonellaceae bacterium, assembly GCA_964579955.1. Classification (GTDB taxonomy): domain Bacteria; phylum Bacillota; class Negativicutes; order UBA1444; family UBA1444; genus UBA1444. The sequence goes on from CAZOJA010000009.1 coordinate 7,115, forward strand.
CTTCAGGGGAAAACCCTGGGCATGATTTTTCAAAAATCATCGACCCGCACCCGGGTTTCCTTTGAAGTGGGAATGTACCAACTTGGCGGAATGGCGCTGTTCCTGTCGGCCAATGATCTGCAGATGGGGCGCGGTGAGCCGATCAAGGATACGGGCCGCGTTTTGTCGCGTTATCTCGACGGAATCATGATCCGGACCTATGCGCAAAAGGATGTTGAAGAACTGGCCGCCTGGTCTTCGATTCCGGTGATCAACGGCCTGACCGACTCGCATCATCCTTGTCAGGTGTTGGCGGATTTGTTCACGGTCCGCGAGAAGCGCGGCGAGTTGAAAGGGCTGAAGCTGGCTTTTCTCGGTGACGGTTTCAATATGGCCAACTCGCTGATGGAAGGCGGCGCTCGTACCGGCATGCATATCGTGATTGCCACTCCGCCCGGCTATGAGCCGAAACCGGAGATTGTGGCCCGGGCCCAGCAGGCGGCGGAAGAAACCGGCGGAAGCGTGACTGTATCGAACGACCCGCGACAAGCGGCAGTGGATGCCGATGTTCTGGTGACCGATGTCTGGTCGAGCATGGGGCACGAAGCGGAACACCGGGCCAGGCTCAAAGCGTTTGGCGGATACAGCCTGAACAGCGCGATGATGGCGATCGCCAAACCGAAGGCGATGGTATTGCACTGCCTGCCGGCGCACCGCGGCGAAGAAATCAGCGATGAGCTGTTTGAAGCGCATGCCGATGAAATATTTGAAGAAGCCGAAAATCGGTTGCACGTCCAGAAGGCGATCATGGCGCTGGTCATGTAGCAAAATCGCGCTTAATTTGTGCTCTGCATTTTGGCAAGCAGCCAATTTCGTACTATAATAGATTCGTAATAATTGTTTGGAGGGGACTCAACATGAGCAAGACGCAAAAAAAAGATGTCAAAAAAGTCGTACTGGCCTATTCCGGCGGCCTGGATACCTCGGTGATCATTCCCTGGCTGATTGAGAACTATGGCTACGAAGTCATCGCAATGTGCGCCGATGTCGGCCAGGGCGACGATTTCGAATTCATTAAGAAAAAAGCGTTGAAGACCGGCGCCAGCAAAGTGTATGTGGAAGACTTGCGGGAAGAATTCATCACCGAATATATCTGGCCGACCTTGAAGGCCGGCGCCATCTATGAAGGCAAGTACCTGCTCGGCACCTCGATGGCCCGCCCGATCATTGCCCAGGCGCTGGCCCGGGTGGCGGAAAAGGAAGGCGCTGAAGCGATCTCGCACGGCGCGACCGGCAAAGGCAACGACCAGGTCCGGTTCGAGCTGACGATCAAAGCTTTGGCCCCGCATCTGAAAATCATTGCACCCTGGCGGTTGTGGGACATCCGTTCGCGCGAAGATGCCATCGACTATGCCGAAAAGCGCGGCATTCCTGTGCCGGTTACCAAAGCGCGCCCTTATAGCATGGACGCCAACCTCTGGCATCTCAGCCACGAAGGGGCTGACCTGGAAGATCCCTGGAATGAGCCCAAGCCGGATCTGTGCATGATCTCGGTGTCGCCGGAAGCGGCGCCGGATCAGGCCGAGTATGTCGAGGTCGGATTCGAGCAGGGCGTACCGGTTTCCGTAAACGGCAAAAAGATGAAACCGATCGCTTTGGTAAGCAAGTTGAATGAAATCGGTGCCGCCCATGGCGTAGGCGTGGCCGACCTGGTCGAAAACCGTTTGGTTGGCATGAAGTCGCGCGGTGTGTATGAGACTCCTGGCGGATCGATCCTGTACTACGCACATCGGGAATTGGAAGCATTGACCCTGGATCGGGCGACGCTCCACTACAAAGAGCAGATGGCAGTCCGTTACGCCGAGCTGGTATATGACGGAATGTGGTTTGCACCGCTGCGCGAAGCATTGGACGCTTTTGTCAACGAAACACAGAAAACAGTTACCGGCACCGTTCGCCTGAAACTGTACAAAGGCAACATCATGAGCGCCGGAGCGAAATCGCCGTATTCCCTGTATAACGAGGGATTTGTTACCTTTGGCCGTGATGAGGTCTACAACCAACAGGATGCCGAGGGCTTTATCAATCTGTTCGGACTGCCGCTGAAAATCAGAGCGCTGATGATGCAGAGAGAGGCGAAAAAGAAGTGACAAAGTTGTGGGGTGGCCGGTTTACCCGGGACACCGACGCGAGTGTGGAGGAGTTTACCTCCTCCATTTCGTTTGACCAGCGAATGTATCGACAGGATATCCTCGGCAGCATGGCGCACGCCCGGATGCTGGGCAAGTGCGGGATCATCACCCAGACTGAGACGGAGCAGATCCTGGGTGGTCTGCAGTCGATCCTGACGGATATCGAAGCCGGCAATTTCACGTTTGAGATTGCGCTGGAAGACATCCACATGAATGTCGAAAAGCGACTGACCGAGCGGATCGGCCCAGTCGGCGGCAAACTGCACACGGCCCGCAGTCGTAATGACCAGGTGGCACTGGACACCCACATGTACATGAAAACGGCGGTATTGGCAATTGCCCGGCTGATTCATGACATGGAACAATCGATCGTCGAAGTGGCTGAAACACACCGGGACGTGATCCTGCCAGGTTATACCCATCTGCAGCGGGCGCAGCCGGTATTGTTTTCACATCATCTGTTGGCCTATTTCCAAATGTTGTCGCGTGATTTCGACCGTTTGGCCGGAGTCTGGCAGCGCAGCGATGTCATGCCGCTTGGTGCCGGCGCACTGGCGGGCACGACGTTTCCGATCGATCGTCGCATGGTCGCGCAGGAACTGAAGTTTTCCCGAATTTACGAAAACAGCATGGATGCGGTCAGTGACCGCGATTATATCGTGGAGTTCCTTTCGTTTGCCTCGCTGCTGATGGTTCATCTGTCGCGGTTGAGTGAAGAGCTTATCCTCTGGTCGTCAACCGAGTTTTCGTTCATCGAACTGGATGATGCGCATTGCACCGGCTCAAGCATCATGCCGCAAAAGAAAAACCCCGATGTCTGCGAACTGGTCCGTGGCAAGACCGGACGGGTTGTGGGCCATCTGATGGCGATGCTGACGACTCTCAAAGGTTTGCCGCTGACCTATAACAAAGACATGCAGGAAGACAAGGAGGGGTTGTTTGATACGATCGACACCCTGAAATTCAGTCTGTCGGTTTATGCGGCGATGCTAAAAGGGATGAAGGTGAACGCTGCCCGGATGCGCCAGGTTCTCGATGATGATTATTCCAACGCGACCGACATGGCTGACTATCTGGTCCGCAAAGGCCTGCCGTTCCGTGAGGCGCATGCGGTTGTGGGTCGGGCGGTGCGGTTGGCGATAGAGACGAAACGTAACCTGGCCGCATTGCCGCTGGAAGAGTTGTTGGCCTTGAGTCCGCTGTTCGAGGCCGATATTTTGGCGGCATTGAAAATTGAAACTTGCATAGAAGCACGCAACTCTGAGGGAGGGACTTCCTTCGCTCAAATCGGTCTGGCGCTGGAAAAATGTCGGCAAACGCTGCGGCAGCAACAGGCGATGATTGAAACCTATATCCAGGGAAATATCTAGGCCGTTTTCCCGAAGAGCCAACCAGTCAATAAGCCCGGACATCGTTGCATCGCAAGCGTGTCCGGGCTTTCATGCGATTAGGAAGCCGCGTGGCCTATTACACTTTCCGCAGAAAAGAATACATTATGCAGTGCGGATTGACAATCTTACGGCAGAGTGATAGAGTTTCTACAAGTGGATTGCGGTTTTGGCCAGTAATACGAAGGGGAATCAGAAATTGGAGGGGAAGGGTATGTCAGAAATCAGCGTTCAAATGACCAGCAAGCCGGGGACTATGCCTGACGAAGACAAACTTGGTTTCGGTACGTATTTTACAGATCACATGTTCGTGATGGACTACCAGACCGGCAAAGGCTGGCATTCTCCCAGAGTAGTGCCTTATGGGGAGTTTTCCTTGTTTCCTTCTGCGATGGTGTTGCACTATGGACAGGCGATTTTTGAAGGAATGAAGGCGTTCAAAACCTGCGACAATCGACTGGTGGTTTTCCGCACGCGCGACTATTTGCAGCGTTTCAACCGGTCGGCGGATATCCTCTGTATTCCCAACATCGATGTCGATACGGTGCAAGCCGGCCTGTTCAAACTGCTGGAAATCGATAAACGCTGGTTGCCGGGGAAACTGGGCACATCAATCTATATCCGGCCGTTTATCGTTGCCACCGATCCCTTTGTGGGAGTGAAATGTTCGGACACCTATAAACTGTTTATCATTTTGTCGCCGTCCGGCACTTATTATGCCCAAGGCTTCAATCCGGTCGGGATCCGTGTCGAGGATAAATATGTCCGGGCGGTTCCTGGCGGGATCGGTGAAGCCAAGACCCCGGGCAATTATGCGGCAAGTCTGCGCGCCCAGGTGGAAGCGAAGAAGGAAGGTTACGCCCAGGTTTTGTGGCTTGATGGAGTGGAACGCAAATATGTGGAAGAAGTCGGGACGATGAACATCTTCTTCAAAATCAACGATGAATTGATCACCCCGGCCCTGAATGGCAGCATCCTCGGCGGCATTACCCGCCGGACCGTGTTGGAACTGGCGCGTGAATGGGGCATGAAGGTCTCGGAGCGTCAGATTTCGATTGATGAGATTTTTGAAGCGCATGCAAAGGGAACCTTGCAGGAAGCGTTTGGTTCCGGTACGGCAGCCGTAATTTCGCCTGTCGGTGAATTGTCTTGGAAAGGACAGAAACTGGTGATCAACAATAACCAGACCGGGCCGACTGCGCAAAAATTGTTTGACGCCGTGACCGGAATGCAATACGGGACGATGGCGGACAGCCGCGGTTGGGTCAATACGGTTACGAAACTCTGATTGATCCGGGCTTTCAGCCTCCCGCAGAGCTGCGGGAGGCTTTTCTCTGTGAAGAGCTTGAAAAGGATTTTTATGCCGACTGAGCGAATAATAAGCAGAGTGATTTTTTCGGGGAGGACAGCGAATGGAGCAACAGTTTCGCAACATCATACCGCCGTTTGGTCTGATTGATCTGCTCGATGTCCTGATTGTCGCGTTTGTCCTTTATAAGCTGTACGGATTGATCAAAGACACCCGGGCCGTTACCCTCCTGAAAGGATTGTTAGTGATTCTTGTTGCCGCACTGATCAGCAACTGGCTTCACCTGAACGCTTTGTACTGGTTGCTTGGCAAGACCCTCACCGTGGTCGCCGTTGCCCTGCCGGTCGTTTTTCAACCGGAACTGCGACGTGCGCTCGAACACATCGGGCGTGGCCGTTTGTTCAGCAAATCCAAGCGCCTTAACGAAGAAGAAATGCAACTGCTGTTTCAGGATCTGGCCAAATCGGCCGTTCTGCTGGCGAAGACCAAGACAGGCGCATTGATTGTCATGGAACGCGATACCGGTCTGAATGATTATGTGGAAAGCGGCGTCCGGATTGACGGGGTCGTTTCCAGCGAATTGTTGCTGAACTGCTTTGTGCCCAATACCCCACTGCACGACGGGGCGCTGATTATCAGAGGAAACAGGGTTGTGGCAGCGGGATGCCTGCTGCCGCTAACTGAACGTTCCGGGCTGGACAAGGAGCTGGGGACCCGGCATCGGGCGGCGATCGGACTTAGTGAGCAGTCGGATGCCATTGTCGTCGTGGTCAGCGAGGAAACCGGCCTGATTTCGCTGGCGCTTGGCGGGCGGCTGGAGCGCGGTTTCGATTATGCGTCATTGCAGGCGCGTCTGGAAGAATTGTTTGCCCCGAAAACGCAGGGCCTGTCGGACTATATCAATCGGAGGAATGGCAGGTAATGAACTATTTTGTGGGCCGCAACCTGGTGCCCAAGTTATTGGCGGTATTGGTCGCTCTGGTGATTTGGGTGTTTGTGATGAATGAACAGAATCCGCCGTTGGAAGGCACCTTCCAGGTCTCGCTCGGCAGTCGGAACCTGGCGGACGACATGTTGATCGTTGAAGCGCCGACGACAGTCCGGGTCAAGGTCAGAGGCCTGCGCAACGCGATTGCAGGAGCCTCCGGCAAGGATTTCAAGGCCACGGTCGATGTCAAAGGCCTGGCGGCGGGACAATACAGTCTGCCGATTGTGGTGGCGGCGCCAAGCGGCTATGAAGTGGTGGAAGTCATCCCGGATAAGGCGGCGATTAAGCTGGATGCGGTCCGGTCGCGCCGGTTCCCGGTCGAGGCGCGGTTGTCGGGGCCTTTGGTCGGTGAAATGGTGCTGGGACAGGTCGAGATAAAACCGGCTGCAGTGACGATTACCGGTCCGCAGAGTCAACTCGACGCTATCGATAAAGTGGTGGCGCCGGTGGAAATTCGCGGTCGAACGCCGGCTTTTTCACAGGATGCCAGAATCGTGCTGCTCAATGCTGAGGGCAACGAAATAAAGAACCTGAAGGTGGAGCCGGGACAGGTTGCGGTGGCAGGCAATCTGGAAACCGGCATGATCAGCCGGCAAGTGGAAGTGAAAACCGTGCTGTCCGGCAATTTGCCGACAGGAACCTTGCTGCGCAGAGTTTTTACGGAGCCGGCCAAAATTGAAATCAAAGGGCCGAAGGAAATTGTGGACCGCATTGGCGCGGTGGCGACAGAACCGGTATCGCTTGAGGGAATCGCCCGGGACGTTACGCGGGAAGTCCCCTTGCAACTGCAGCCGGGCTTGACAGCCGACAAAAAGACGGTGATGGTGAGGATCACTGTCGGACAGGGTCCTTGATATGGGCGGCCAAAATGTGACGACAGTTCGTATCAGCAACTTCAGGGTTTCCATCGATGAACGCGAGGCGCTGGAAACCCTGGTTTGCGTGCGCCTGAAAATTGGGCGACAGCAGCAGCAAAACCTGCGCATCGTCCGAAAGGCGCTCGATGCGCGTCGCGAAGGCAAGATCTGCTTTGTTTACACAGTCGAGACCGAGATTGCCGGAGCTTCGTCCAAATGGCGGGAGCGCTGGCTTGCTGACAGAAATGTTTCGCTTGTTGTGCCACAAGTTGCCTGCGAACCTGTCGCTGGCTCGCAAAAACTTGCCGAACGTCCGGTTGTGATCGGCTTCGGTCCTGCCGGCATGTTCGCCGCTTTGATGCTGGCCCGCTACGGATACAAGCCGCTGGTGCTGGAACGGGGGCCGGATGTGGAGGAACGCCAGCTGGCGGTGCAGAAGTTTTGGGAACAGGGAATCCTCGACGAAGCAGCGAATGTTCAGTTTGGTGAAGGCGGCGCCGGCACGTTTTCTGATGGGAAACTGACAACCCGCGTTCATGACCCGCTGATGAACGAGGTGCTTGCTGCATTGGTCGCGGCAGGCGCACCGCCGGAAATCAAATACTGGTATAAACCGCACGTGGGGACAGACCGGTTGCGTGAAGTGGTAAAAAACATCCGCCAGCAGATCAGGCAGCTTGGCGGCGAGGTCCGATTTGGTCAGCAAGTGACGGACCTGCGGATTGAATCGGGCGTCTTGACAGGGTTGATGGTCAATGGGGAACAACCGATAGATTGTTCGGTTGCGCTGCTGGGAATCGGCCACAGCGCGCGGGACACTTACCAACAGTTGCAGCGGCTAGGCGTGGCGATGGAGGCAAAACCCTTTTCAATCGGGGTGCGGATTGAGCATCCGCAGGAATTGATCGACCGGGCGCAATTCGGAGCGGCGGCCGGGCATCCGGCGCTGGGAGCGGCCGATTATTCGCTGGTATTTCATGACCGGCAGGCCGGCCGTACGGCGTATTCCTTTTGTATGTGCCCCGGCGGCATGGTGATCGGTGCAGCTTCGGAAGCCGGCAGCGTTGTCGTTAACGGCATGAGTCACTACAATCGCGCTTCCGGCGCTGCCAACAGCGCCTTGGCCGTCAATGTTACGCCGGACGATTTTGGCGCAGGAGTGCTTGCTGGAGTTGAGTTTCAACGCCGCTACGAAAGGAAAGCGTTTGAAATTGCCGGACGGTCATATTTTGCGCCCATGCAGACGGTGGGTGGTTTTTTGCATGGACAGGCCGGAGTTGCGGCTAAGCTTGTGCAACCCAGTTACGGACCTGGCGTAAAAGCCGTCAGTCTGGATGAATGCCTGCCGGATTTTGTTTCCGGCACACTGCGGCGAGCTTTGCCGGATTTTGGCCGCAAGATTCGCGGATTCGACCATCCGGGAGCTGTGATGACAGGGGTAGAGACACGGACTTCCGCACCACTGCGAATTTTGCGGGGCGACGACCGGATCTCCTTGAATGTGGCCGGCTTGTATCCCATGGGGGAAGGCGCGGGTTATGCCGGCGGGATCATGAGTGCGGCCATCGACGGGGTGCATGCCGCTTATGCGGTGATTGGCAAATATCAGCCGGTATAGAAAAAAGGAAACGCGGTACAGGATTTGAAGGAGGAATATCGATGGCAAGGTTATTTGGCACGGATGGGGTCCGTGGCATAGCAAATACGGAACTGACACCGGAGCTGGCGTTTCGGCTGGGGTGGGCGGCAGCCTATTATTTTGGCCGCGAGCATGCCGACCCACAGTTTATGATCGGTCGCGATACCCGTGTTTCCGGCCAGATGCTGGAAGCGGCCCTGGCGGCGGGGATTTGTTCGGCCGGCGGTCATGCGGTGCTGCTCGGCGTGATTCCCACGCCGGGGGTGGCTTGGTTGACCAGTACATCGGGATCGGCGGCAGGGGTGGTGATTTCCGCATCCCACAATCCCTTTGCCGACAACGGAATCAAGTTTTTCAGCGGCAACGGCTATAAACTGCCGGATGCGGTGGAAGACGAACTGGAGGAATTGGTCGCCCGGGGCATGGAAACCCTGCCGCGCCCGACCGGCAAGGCCGTGGGTGCGATCCTGCATCAACCGCAACGGATTCGCGAGTATGAAGAGTTTCTCTGCAGTACGGTCAAAACCGACCTGACAGGGGTGAAAGCGGTTATCGATTGCGCCAACGGCGCTGCCTATGCGGCGGCGCAGTCGGTGCTAACCCGGTTGGGGCTGGAATTGTGCGTGATGAATGCCGAACCTGATGGATTCAACATCAATGCCCAATGCGGCTCGACCCATATGGAGGGTTTGCAGGCCGCGGTGATTGCCCAGCAGGCCGATATCGGCCTGGCTTTTGACGGCGATGCCGACCGCTGCCTGGCGGTGGACGAGAAAGGACAAATGGTTGATGGCGACCAGATCATGGTCATCCTGGCCAATGAACTTTTGCAACGCGATGCGCTAAAACAGGCGACACTGGCAACGACCGTCATGAGCAACATCGGTTTGCATCAGGCGATCAAGAACGCCGGCGGTCAAGTCATGGTCACATCGGTCGGCGACCGCTATGTCCTGGAGGCGATGCAGAAGAACGGCTTGTCACTGGGTGGCGAGCAGTCGGGACATATCATTTTCGGTGAATACAGCACGACCGGCGACGGCTTGATGACCGCCCTGCAATTGCTGGCGGCGCTGAAACGCAGCGGCAAACCGCTTTCCCTGCTGGGCGGACTGATGACGCGTTTTCCCCAGGTGCTGGTCAATGTGCGGGTGCGCAGCAAAGCGGGTTGGGAAACGAATGCAAGCATCGCCGCCGCGATTCGGGATGCCGAGCAGCAACTCGGTGACATGGGCCGCATTCTGGTAAGGGCCTCCGGCACGGAGCCGTTAATCCGGGTCATGGCGGAAGGACCGGTACTGTCAGAGCTTGAACAATTGGCCGAGCAAGTGGCGCAGGCGATTCGTGACGAGCTTAATTGACCCGACAGGTTGTTTCGGATACAATGAAAGCAAATATGCTCCGGCTTGTCTTACTCTGCCGCAAAAGGAGGCGCAACAAACCCGGCGGAGATGAACGGACTCATATAGCGCTGGCGCTTGCTATTGGCAAGCGGACGAGGAAGAGGTTTATCGAATTTTCAGCGGATGCCTCTCGGCCTTCTGCGGTCGCAGCAACCGACAAAACCGCCGGGCGACCGGCGGGACAAAACGGTTGCAGCAGGAATTTGCAACTTTGCATTGCATGTATTGGAGGAATAACATAGATGTGTGGCATTGTGGGCTATGTAGGTCCTAAACAGGCTGCGCCCTTTTTGCTGGAAGGCATGCGCAAGCTCGAGTATCGTGGTTATGACTCGGCCGGCATCGCCGTGTACAACGGCACAGAAATCACGGTCGACAAATGTGTAGGCAGACTCAGTAGTCTGGAGAAAAAAATCGAAGGCCATCTGCCGCAGGGTCATCTGGGCATCGGCCATACCCGCTGGGCGACCCACGGCCGTCCGTCAGACACCAACTCGCATCCGCATACCGACTGTCATGGCGATTTTGTCGTCGTTCACAACGGGATTATCGAAAACTATCTGCACATCAAGGAACGGCTCCTGGCCAAAGGGCATGTGTTCTTGTCGGAAACCGACACCGAAGTGGTGGCCCATCTGGTCGAGGAATACTACCAGGGCGATTTTGTCGCGGCGGTCACCAAAGTGCTGTCCGAGATCCAGGGGTCCTACTCGCTCGTTTTTATGTCGCGGTTTGACCCGGACAAGATTGTCTGCACCAAGCAGGACAACCCACTGGTCATCGGCCTGGGTGAGGGCGAGAACTTTATTGCTTCCGACATTCCCGCCATCATCAACCGGACCCGACGCACCTTCATTCTCAGTGACGGGGAAATGGCCGTCGTGACCAAAGATTCGGTATGGGTGACCAATCGGATGGGCGTGCCGGTCTCCAAAAAAGTGTTCGAGGTCCACTGGGATGCCGAAGCCGCTGAAAAGGGCGGCCATGACCACTTCATGATCAAGGAGATCATCGAACAGCCCAAGGCGTTCCGTGATACGATGACGGCGCGCGTAGCCAGGGATACGAACCGGATCACGTTTGACGAACTGAAATGGACCCGTGAAGATGTCGCCGCCGTGAAAAAAATCATGATCACCGCCTGCGGCACGGCCTATCATGCCGGCCTGGTCGCCAAATACTACATTGAACAACTGGCGCGGATTCCGGTGGAAGTGGATATCGCTTCGGAGTTCCGTTATCGCAATCCGCTGGTGGATTCCAGCACACTGGTCATTGTGATCAGCCAATCCGGCGAGACCAGCGATTCGTTGGCGGCGATGAAGGAGGCAAAACGTCTCGGCGCCCGGACTTTGGCCGTGACCAATGTCGTCGGTTCGTCGATCGCCCGTGAGGCCGATCAGGTGATTTATACCTGGGCCGGGCCGGAAATTGCCGTGGCCTCCACCAAAGCCTACACGACCCAATTGTTGGTCATGCTGATGCTGGCGCTGTACCTGGCCGAACTGCGGGAAAGCCTGCGGGCCGACCGACTTCAGTCCATCGTTCAGGAACTGCGCGAGCTGCCGCAAAAGGCGGAAACGTTCCTGTCCGACGGGCAGGCGGTCAAGACCTTCGCAGAACAGTACGGTTTTAATGATGACGTGTTCTTCATCGGCCGCTCGATCGATTATGCGGTCGCGATGGAAGGCTCGCTGAAGCTAAAGGAGATTTCCTATATCCATGCGGAAGCCTATGCGGCAGGGGAACTCAAGCACGGGACCCTGGCGCTGATCATCGAAGGGGTGCCGGTCATTGCCCTGGCAACCCAACGCGATGTTTACGAAAAGACGCTAAGCAACATCAAGGAAGTCAAGGCGCGGGACGCCGTGGTCATCGGACTGGCGATGGAAGGCGACGACCAGATTGAAAAGTATGTCGACCATACCATTTTCATTCCCGCCACCGACAAGTATCTGGCGCCGATTCTCGCGGTGATTCCGTTGCAACTGCTCGCTTACTACGCGGCGGTGACCCGGGGTTGCGACGTGGATAAGCCACGTAATCTGGCCAAAAGCGTTACAGTGGAATAAGTGAAATGAGTCAGGCGACGCCGGTTTTTAGGCGTCGTCACTTTTTTTCGCTGAATGCTGGACAAATATACACCGGTGTCATATAATCAAAACATCCCTCCCCGGGCAGGGGGGGTGTTGAGGTGTGATGAAAGAAGGTGAGCTGTGTGGATAAAATTTCCCGACGGTCTTTTTTACGCCGCACTGCGGCGGCCGGTGCGGCCGGGGCAGTCGTCATGGCCAAGGGCGCGGCATCGGCTAGCGCGGCAGCAGGGCAGCCGATGGCCACCGTTATCGACCTGACGAGGTGTGATGGTTGTGAAAACCATAAAACCCCGTTGTGCGTGTCGTCCTGCCAGGCAAAAAACCAGTCCCGTTTTCCGCAGCCGGTGACACCTATCATGGATTACTGGCCTCGCAAAGGGTTTGAGGACTGGTCGGACAAAAAAGGCCTGCGAGACAGATTGACACCATATAATTGGATCTATGTGCAGAAAGTCTCCGTCGACGGCAAAACGGTCTATGCACCGCGACGCTGCATGCACTGTGATGAGCCGACCTGCGCCTACCTCTGTCCGTTTGGCGTTATCGCCAAAAACGGCGACGGTTCGGTGGTGATTGATCCGGACGGCTGTTTTGGCGGAGCGAAATGCCGTGACGTCTGCCCTTGGGGAGTTCCCATGCGTCAAGCTGGAGTCGGATTATACTTGAAACTGGCGCCGAAACTGGGTGGTGGTGGCGTGATGTATAAATGCGATATGTGCCATGACTTGCTGCGGCAGGGGAAAAAGCCGGCCTGTGTTGCTGCCTGTCCGCAAGGGGCAATGATGTTCGGTGACCGCACGGCGATGAAACAGCTGGCGGAAGCCCGCAGCAAGGAAATTGGCGGCTATGTGTACGGTGCAACCGAAAACGGTGGGAGCTCGACTTTTTATGTTTCGCCGGTGTCCTTCGCGGCCATTGACCGGGCGCTGAAAGAGCAGAAAGTGGTTGATGGAAAACCGGGACGCTCAGGGATGCCGTTGAAAGTGGAAAACAAGGTAGACCAGCTGGACGGCTGGGCGACGGGAGTTCTGTTGGCACCGGTTGCGGCGGTATTCGCCGCAGGAAGGGCTGCTTACAAATCGCTGGCCAGTGAAAAAAATCCGGGCGATGATTCTGACAGGGGAGGCGAAGCCTGATGGAAAAACTGCTGGAAAGTGAAGGCAAGGTTCTGCGTCACGATCGGACCGTGCGGATCATCCACTGGCTGATTGCGTTGTCCTGTTTCGTTCTTGTGTTCAGTGGATTCGGCCAGATGCCGGTTTACAAGCGTTACATGATTACCGACCTGCCGGGATTGACCTGGACAGCCGACTATTTCATCACGTTGAAGATGCATTACATGGCTGCGGTGGTGCTCGTGTTCGCCAGTGTCTGGCATGTGGCCTACCATGGCATCCGTCGCGATTCTGGTCTTGTGCCTCGCAAGGGAGACTTCGGCGAATCGGTGAAAATCATGAAGGCGATCATTACTGGCGGGCAGGAACCGCCTTCCGACAAGTATCTGGCCGAACAACGGCTGGCGTATGTATTTATGGCCGGGACGATTGCGGTTCTTGTCTTGACAGGTATCGTGAAAACGATAAAAAGTATGGGGGTCGTTCTGCCGGATGGGTTGGTGTTTTGGTCGACCCAGTTTCACAATCTTGGCGCAGCCCTGATTGTATTCGGCATCTTTGCCCATCTGGGGGCATTCGTGGTGGCGGCGAACCGCAAACTGCTGGGTTCGATGTTCCATGGCAAAGTAGATCTCGAGTATGTGAAGCACCGCCACAGCATCTGGTATGAAAAGCTGAAGCGACGCAGCCGTTAACGGACCAACTCGCGGTAATAATCGTTGGTTTAACGCAGACTTTTCCGGAAGGATTTGGAGAGATACCCCGTTTTTGCGAGGTATCTCTTTTGTTTACTCTCAACATACAGACGCGAAAAAAACATGAAAAAGATAAAGTCAAAATTATTGACTTTCAAAAAGTGGTTTGCTAAAATCAAATCAGAGGCGAAAGCCAAATGAAAAAATGAGGAGGGTTCAAGATGGCAAATATCAGATTGTGGTCACCGATGGACCACCTTTTCCGGGACTTTGCAGACATGACGCGGATGCTGGAGACGCCGAACATTCCTGTACTGTTCAAAGGCGGCCAGCCGAAGGTGGACATCATTCAAACCGAAACGGAGGTTGTGGTGAAAGCCGATGTGCCGGGGGTCAACAAAGAGGATATCAGCGTGACCGTCACCGAGGACAGCATCACGATTCGTGGCGAAGTCAAGTCCGATTATGAAGAGAAGAAAGAAACCTATTTTCATGCGGAACGTTTTTATGGCACCTACAGCCGTACCCTGCCGCTGCCGACCTTAGTGGCCCGGGAAAAGGCAAACGCAAAATTCCAGGACGGAGTACTCACTGTGACGATTCCCAAGGCAACCAAGCCGGAAAAAGGTCATGTGGTGAGCATCGATTAAACGTTGCGGCAAGTTTCTTCGGAACCGGTCTCTCTCCTGCAAGGGGGACCGGTTCTTCCTCTAAAGGACTCATACCGGAATTATTGATCATTCATGTAAAGCACTACAAACGAAAGATGGAGGGATAGATTATGGGAAGAGCAGTAGGAATAGATCTTGGGACGACCAACTCGGTTATTGCCGTACTGGAAGCGGAAAGACCGGAAGTGATCGCCAACAGTGAGGGCGGCCGGACGACCCCGTCCGTGGTCGCGTTCCGCGACAATAACGAGCGGCTGGTGGGACAACTGGCGAAACGGCAGTCGGTGATGAATCCGACCAAGACCTTTTATTCGGTGAAACGTTTCGTCGGTCGACGCTATGACGAAGTGACGGAAGAAATGAAACTGGTTCCTTATAAAGTGGTAAGCGGCGCGAACAACACCGTCAAATTCCGGGTCGACGACAAGGAATATGCGCCGGAGGAAATTTCCGCCCAAGTGTTACGGAAACTGGTTGATGATGCAGCCAAATATCTCGGTGAGAAAATCACCGATGCCGTGATCACGGTGCCGGCTTACTTCAATGATGCACAACGCCAGGCGACTAAAGATGCCGGTAAGATTGCCGGACTCAACGTGCTTCGGATCATCAACGAACCGACCGCAGCCGCTCTGGCTTACGGGCTGGACAAAAAGAAGAATGAAACGATCCTTGTATTTGACCTGGGTGGCGGAACCTTCGACGTATCGATTCTCGAAGTCGGCGAAGGCGTGTTCGAAGTGAAGGCGACCAGCGGCGACACCCATCTGGGCGGCGACGACTTTGACAAGGTACTGGTGGATTGGTTGGCTGACGAATTCAAGAAATCGCATGGTATTGACCTGCGCAATGACAAACAGGCCTTGCAGCGCTTGACGGAAGCGGCGGAAAAGGCCAAGGTGGAGCTGTCGAGCGTGATGGAAACCACGATCAGCCTGCCGTTCATCACCGCCAACGCATCCGGGCCGCAACATCTCGAAGCGAAACTCGGCCGGGCCCAGTTTGACGACTTGACCGCCGGACTGGTGAACCGTTGCCGCAAGCCAGTGGAACGGGCGATGGCGGATGCAAAACTCACAGCCAAGGATATCGCCGAGGTGATCCTGGTCGGCGGTTCGACCCGGATTCCGGCGGTGCAAAAGATGGTCCGGTCATTGACCGGCAAGGAACCCAACCAAAGCGTAAACCCCGACGAAGTGGTGGCGGTGGGCGCAGCGATCCAGGCAGGAGTGTTGACCGGTGAACTAAAAGATGTCGTGTTGCTGGATGTCACGCCGCTTTCCCTCGGCGTGGAAACCCTGGGCGGAGTCATGACCCGGATCATTGAACGGAATACGACTATTCCGGCAAGACGCAGCCAGGTGTTCAGCACCGCCGATGATAATCAACCGGAAGTGGATGTGCATGTGCTGCAGGGAGAACGGGAAATGGCCAGCGACAACCGCACGCTCGGCCGGGTCAAGTTATCCGGCATCGCTCCGGCGCCGCGCGGAATTCCGCAAATCGAAGTAACCTTTGATATCGATGCCAACGGCATTTTGACCGTAGGTGCCAAAGACAAGGCAACCGGCAAGGAACAGACGATTACCATCTCTAACTCCAGCAATCTGTCCAAGCAGGATGTGGACCAAATGGTCAATGCGGCCAAACAGCATGCCGAGGATGACAAGCAGCGCCGTCAACTGGTGGAAGTGCGCAATGACGTAGACTCGCTGGCTTACCAATCCAAGCGGTTATTGTCGGAGCAGGCGGCCACGCTGCCGGCCCATGTGAAAGGATTGCTTGAAGCCGCTATGGAGAAAGCGCGCAAGGCGCTCGACAACAATGCCGATATTGTGGCGCTTCGCAGCGTGAAGGACGAGCTGGAACAGGCCTATGGCCAGGCCTGCCAGTGCAAGCCGGAAGCGCCGGGGCCGAGCGTGGAGAATCCTGCCGGGCGGAAAAAAGCCGCCGATGATGTCATGGATGCCGAATACGAGGAAAAGTAAGCGCGGTGGCCGATTGTGGCCGCAATGAAGCTAAGGGAGCGGTGAGCACAGTATGAAATACATAGATTACTATGAAGCGCTGGGCGTGGCCCGGACGGCAACAGAAAAAGAAATCAAGACCGCTTACCGCAAGCTGGCCCGACAGCATCACCCTGATTTGCATCAGGGTGATGCCAAAAAGGCGGCTGAAGAGAAATTCAAGACAATTAACGAAGCGTATGAGGTTTTAAGCGATCCGGACAAGCGAGCCAAGTACGACCAACTGGGGATGAACTGGCAGTCTGGCCAGGATTTCCAGCCGGGACCGGACATGGGCGGCTTTGATTTCCGCAATGTAAATATCAATGGACAGGATTTGCATGGATTCAGCGATTTTTTTGCCAGTATGTTTGGCGGCGACGTATTCGGCCGGCGCGGCGCGAGGGCTGAGCGACATCGTGGGCCGATGCGGGGCGAGGATATCGAGGCCGACATCAACCTGCTGGTGGAAGAACTGTATAATGGCGGGGAAAAGGACATCCAGATCCAGGCAGGGCGTAGCACGAAAACCGTGAAAGTGAAAATTCCGCCGCGCATTTATCCGGGCGCGGTGCTCAGATTGAAGGGGCTCGGCGGCGAGGGCCATGGTGGCGGCGGGCCCGGCGATTTGTTGTTGCAGCTGAAAAACTTGCCGCATCCGATTTGGCGGATCGAAGACCAGGTCGATATTGAAGCCGATCTCACAATCTATCCGGAGCAGGCGGTCGTTGGCGACAAGGTTTCCGTTCCCACTCCGGACGGAATGGTGCAGCTGAAGATTCCTGCCGGGATTCACAATGGGCAGAAGATGCGGTTGAAGGATAAAGGCCTGAAGCGGAAGAACGGGACCCTGGGCGATATGTTCGTGCGGGTGAAAATCGATACACCGCTGGAACAAAGTGCCGAGGAAGTCGAGTTGTACAAAAAAATATATGAACTGAGAAACCGATAGTGAGGGAGGGAAGGACATGGCAGAAGACCGATTTACCCAGAAAGTGACAGCTGTGCTGCAGGACGCGCAACAGTCGGCGGCAATGAATTACCATCAGGAAGTAACTTCCCGTCATGTATTTCATGCTTTATTGAAAGATCGCGACGGGATTGTCGATTATATTCTGGCCCAGGCGAAAATCGATCCGGCCCTGATCGAGGCCAAGGCGGCGCAATTGCTGAAAAATCAGCCGTCGGTTCGCGGACAGGAGAGCAATCTGCGCTGGAACACGGCCATGGTGAGAGTGATGGCGCTGGCCGAAAAGCTGGCAAAAGATGCGCAGGACGATTACATCAGCGTAGAACATCTGTTAATGGCATTAGCCGAAGACGGAGACGCCGATGTGGTGCAAACCTGTCGTGACTTTGGCCTCAGCCGGGCCAAAATCCGCGAGTGGACACGCGAATATCGCAAGGGACAAAATGTGACCAGTGACAATCCGGAAGGCGGCGAGCAGATGCTGGCCAAATACGGTCGCGATCTGACCGCCCAGGCCAAGCAGGGGAAACTCGATCCGGTGATTGGCCGCGATGAGGAGATTCGCCGGGTGGTGGAAATTCTGTCTCGCCGGACCAAGAACAATCCGGTGCTGATCGGCGATCCGGGAGTGGGCAAGACTGCCATCGTGGAAGGCTTGGCCCGCCGGATCGTTGCCGGTGATGTGCCGGAATCGCTGAAAAACAAAACTGTTTATTCGCTGGACCTCGGCTCGATGGTAGCCGGTTCGAAATACCGCGGCGAATTCGAGGAACGTTTGAAAGGCGTTTTGACCGAAATTTCCAAGTCGGAAGGACGCATCATCCTGTTCATCGACGAGTTGCATACGGTGGTCGGCGCCGGTGCGGCCGAGGGGGCCATGGACGCAGGAAACATCCTGAAACCGATGCTGGCTAGAGGGGAACTGCGTTGCATCGGCGCAACGACCCTGAATGAATATCGCAAGCATATCGAAAAAGACGCGGCGCTGGAACGACGATTCCAACCGGTCATGGTGGCTCAGCCTTCGGTGGAGGACACGATTTCGATTCTGCGTGGACTGAAGGAACGCTATGAAGTTCATCATGGCGTCAAGATCAAAGACGCAGCGCTGGTGGCGGCGGCCGTCTTATCGGATCGTTACATTGCCGACAGGTTTCTGCCGGACAAGGCGA
This sequence comes from uncultured Veillonellaceae bacterium, assembly GCA_964579955.1. Taxonomy (GTDB): domain Bacteria; phylum Bacillota; class Negativicutes; order UBA1444; family UBA1444; genus UBA1444. The sequence continues at coordinate 25,595 of CAZOJA010000009.1, forward strand.
TCGACCTGGTTGACGAATCGGCGGCCAAGTTGCGCACGGAGATCGATTCCATGCCCACGGAACTGGATGAACTCCTGCGTCGGGTGATGCAACTGGAGATAGAGCAGCAGGCGCTGAAAAAAGAAACCGACCCGGCTTCGCTCGAACGGTTGACCAAGCTTGAGGATGAACTGAGGGAAACCCGACAGCAGTCGGATTCGCTGAAAGCGCAATGGCAGATGGAGAAACAGGGGATAACCCGTCTGCGCGGCCTGAAAAAAGAAATCGAATCGCTGCGGAACGAGATGGCAGGCGCGGAGCGGGCGTATGACCTGAACCGGCTGGCCGAACTCAAATATGGACGCTTGCCGGAACTGGAACAACGGTTGAAAAACGAGGAGGCGCTGTTGCAGGAAAAACGCAGCCACAAAATGCTGCTCAAGGAAGAGGTCGACGAAGACGACATCGCCAAGGTAGTCAGCCGCTGGACCGGGATTCCGGTGACGCGGATGATGACGGGGGAGCGGGAAAAACTGTCACACCTGGAAGAAGTGCTGCATGAGCGGGTGGTTGGCCAGGATGAAGCGGTGCAGGCCGTCAGTGAAGCAATCATCCGGGCCCGGGCAGGAATCAAGGATCCCAATCGTCCGATCGGCTCCTTTGTTTTCCTCGGTCCGACCGGCGTCGGCAAGACCGAACTGGCCAAAACTCTGGCCGAAGTGTTGTTTGACGACGAACGGAGCATGATCCGCCTGGACATGAGCGAATATATGGAAAAGCATACGGTGTCCCGCCTGATCGGCGCTCCGCCCGGCTATGTCGGATACGATGAGGGCGGCCAGTTGACCGAAGCGGTCCGACGTCGTCCCTACAGCGTCATTTTGCTGGACGAGATTGAAAAAGCGCATCAGGATGTGTTCAATGTCTTGCTGCAGATTCTGGAGGACGGACGGTTGACCGACGGCAAAGGTCGTACGGTCGATTTCAAAAATACGGTAATCATCATGACCTCCAACATTGGTTCGCACGAAATCCTGAATAATGAGTTTTCCGTGGCCAAAGAACGGGTTCTTGAATTGATGAAAGCCCATTTCCGCCCTGAATTTCTCAACCGACTGGATGACATCATCGTGTTCAATGCCCTGTCGGCCGAGCAGGTCGGTCAGATTGCCGGCGTCATGCTGGCAAATCTGGCGAAGCGGTTGCAAAAGCAGATCAATATCACGCTGAAGTGGGATGCCGAGGTTTTGCAATGTCTGGCCAATGAAGGGTATGATGCGAATTATGGGGCACGCCCGCTGCGCCGCCTGATTAGCCGGGCAGTGGAAACAGAATTGTCCAAGAGTATTGTCAAAGGCGATGTGCCGGAAGGCGCCAGTATAAAATTGTCTGTTGCGGCAGGAAAAATCATTCTTGCAGTCGAACGCAAAGAGTAAGCGAGTCTTAGCGAAGAAGGAGGCCGATCCGGATGTTTGAACAGGAAGCATTGGCGCTACTGCGAAGCAAGGTGGCATTCATGGCCAATTATGACGGCAATCGTCCCCGGGTCAGGCCGATGAAACCGTTTGTCGACGAGCGGAACCGAATCTGGTTGTTTAGCCACCTGGAAACGAAGAAGGTGTCAGAACTGAGCGCCGACAATCGCGTCGACCTCTGCATTGTCGGAGACCTGCAGGAGATTTTGCGGGTCAGCGGCCATGTCGAAGCCGTGTCGGCAGAAACCGGCGAATTGTTTGCCGCGACCCGGCGCAAACTGTTTACGGCAATGCCTGGTGTCGGCCGTTATTACAGCGGTCCGGAAGACCCCCTGTTCGTCCTGTTTCGGTTACGGGTCGAAGAAATCAGCTTTGCATCGCGTGATTGCGAAATGACCGGGCCTGTGGAACTTGGTCCCGACAGCAGGCAATAGCCATACCCATACGCTTCAACAGATTTGCCGATAGCCGCGCCGGTTGCAGACGAAAAATGCAACCGGCGCCTGTCTGGTCGGGCGACTGCGAGGAAGCTTGCATCATCGGCCAATATATTGTTAAATAAGCAGGGACATATTGTTTGAATCAAGGGATGGTTTTATTGGATTTTAAACGGATTGAACTCAAGGACAAACCGATCTTCGACCGGGCGTTCGCCAGCCGCTACTATGATAATTCCTGGTTTACCTTTACCAATTTGTACATCTGGCGTGAGAACTATTCGACTGCCTGGGCGATGGAAGACGGATCGTTGGTGGTGCGGCTGCAGGCCAACGGAATGACGTACTACCTGCCGCCGTTTGCGCCGGCGGACAAGTCGTTTGCGGCCGCGGTCGCAGCGGTTGTCGAAGAAAGCCGCCAGCGGGGCGATGCGTTTTTGATGAAGGGGTTGTCGCCGCAGATGTGCAGCGAGTTGAGCGAACAAACGCCTGAGCGATTCTGCATCGAGCCGCAACGCGAGTATTTCGACTATCTTTATG
>CAZOJA010000010.1:0-23843 GCA_964579955.1 uncultured Veillonellaceae bacterium
GAGATAGCTTCAGGTGACTGGAGTTCAGACGTGTGCTCTTCCGATCTCAATCACTGGCTGACCCAGCGGCTTTATGAAATCGACTGGGGCCATCTGCAGAAAGGGTCGCTGCATGCGATCGTCTCGTCCGGTTATGGCACCTGGGGGCCGCCGGTACGCACCAGCGCGAATTCGGAAATCGTCGAAATCCGGCTGAAGTTTCGTCAAAATAAATGAATTTATGAAAAACATTTCAGATAAAATATGACTAATAGGAAGTGTACTTTTTAGTGAATGGTTTGCAGTTTCAACGGATACAATTAAGCGATCGTCCCCAGTTTGATGCGGCATATCGCAGTTGCCGGCATGAAGGTTCGGAAAGCAGTTTTACCAATCTGTTCATCTGGCGCGAACCGCTGGATATTGTCTGGACCCGCATTGGCGACGCCATATGCGTGGTGGTGCGGCAGGATGGACCGGTCTATGCGCTGCATCCCTGCGCGCCGGAACGTGAGCAATCCGTACAGGCCGCGCGCCTGTTGGCCGAATGGTTTGACCAGCAAGGGCAGCCGCTTCTGATCAAAGGATTGGAGCTGGGGTTGGCTGAAATGCTGGCTGAAGAATTCCCGCACTGGAAAATCGAGCATGACCGACCGGAAGACGATTATATTTACAGCGTACGGGAGCTGATCGAGCTAAAGGGCCGAAAATTCGAGGCCAAGCGGCATCATATCAAGACTTTCCTGCGGCAGAACGCTAATTTTACCTATGAACCGATGAACGGGCAGAACGCCCTGGAATGCATCCCTCTGGCCAAGGAGTGGCTTGAGCGACAGCAATGCGAAGACCGGATCATGCAGGCCGAACTGTTTGCTGTCGAGCAGGCCCTGTCGCAGTTTGACGCCCTGAGCCTGAGCGGCGGCATCATCCGGATTGACGGGCTGGTCAAATCGTTCACGGTTGGCGAGGCTTTGTGCGAGGATACGGCGGTCATCCATATCGAAAAGGCTGATCCGTCGATTGCCGGATTGTACCAGATGATCAACCGCGAATATCTGGCGCATGCCTGGCCTCAAATGAGCTTTGTCAACCGGGAGGAAGACATGGGCATCGCCGGTCTGCGCGCAGCCAAGCAGTCGTATCGTCCGGTGCGGATGGTCGAAAAATACCGGGCCAGCGCCAGCTAATCAACGAATAATCGTTAAGGAGAACACGATGGAATACCGGATTTGCCGGGACGGTGACTATCCGGCGCTCAGGCGGCTGTGGGGGCAGTGCTTCGGCGAGGAAGAACCTTGGACCAGCTGGTATTTTTCCCATCATTATAAAACCGAGCATACCTGGGTTGGCATCAAGGATGGAACCGTCGCCGCCCAGGCCCATCTGTTGCCGCATCGGCTGTATCTGCGCGGCGCCTGGCGACAGGCGGCTTACTTTGTCGGGGTATGCGTGGATGAGTCGTTGCGCGGCGGCGGTTACGGCAGAGCGATCATGGCCACGGCGCTGGCCGAACTGCGAAAAAAAGACATCCGTATCAGCATTCTGCAGCCACGCTGGCCGGAGTTCTATCGTCCGCTGGGCTGGGATTATTGTTATTCGCGGCGCTTTTATCATCTGCCGCTGGCGGTGGCGGAAGCGCTTCAGCCGGAAACCTCCGTTTCCGATGGGCAATGGCTGGCGGATGTCGAGGATTTCGACCCGTTGCCAAAGCTATATGAAGAGTTTGTCCAGCCTTACCACGGATATGTCGACCGCAGACCGGACGACTGGCGGCGGATGCTGGCCGACCACCGTGGCGATGGCGGCCGGGTCGGATTATTGCTGGAGCGGACGCGGCCAGCCGGCTATGTCCTTTACAAAGTGGACGCCGAACTGATCCGCGTGCGAGAAATGGTCTGGCACGGTCAAGCCGGGCTGGAATCGATGTGGAAGCGGTTGCTGGAACAAGCGAGGGAGGGCGGAGCCTGCCGGTTGGAGTGGGAAGATCCTTCGGGAGATTCCGGCGCCGCCCAGTTTGTCGCTTCGCATAGCGAACCGTTCCTGATGGGACGGTTGACCGACTGTCAGGCGGTCTTGACGGCGATGGATTATCCGGCCGGGTTGACGGCAGATTTGTCGCTCGAATTGACCGATCCGCTGGCGGCGTGGAATGCTGGCCGGTTCCGCTGGAAAATCGGCTCGGGTCGCTGCAGTTTCGCTGCCGAGCCGTCGGTCGGGCAACCGGATATCATCCTCAGCGTGGCTCTGTTGAGCCAGCTTTATTTCGGGCAACAACCGGTAGGCGAACTATGGAAGGCCAGCGGCGAACCGCTGCCGGAGCCGTCAATCCTGACAGTGCTGACCAAGATTTTTCCGCCCTGTCGGAATTTTATCAGTGAATATTTCTGAACCAGTCGCAACGGCTGGCAAAAGGAAAGGGAGTAAACAATGGCGGAACTGCTGCTGAAGGTCACCGATCTGGCCAAATATTTCGGCGAGAGGGTGCTCTATGCAGGAATCGGCTTTGAAATCCGGCGGGGCGAAAAAGTCGGCTTGGTCGGTCCGAACGGGGCCGGCAAAACGACGTTGTTGCGCTGCCTGCTGGAGGAAGAACGCGCCGATGGCGGACTGGTCAATTGGTTTCGTTCCTGTGCGGTGGGTTATGTGCGACAGGAAGCCGATTTTGGCGGGAGAACCGTTTTGGAGGAATTGAAACAGGCCTATCAGGATGTTTTGGCCTGGGAAACCCACATGCGGCAGATGGAGGCGCAACTTGCCGACCTCGGCGACCGTGCGCCGGAATCGCTCCTGAGCGAGTATGCCGAGGTAATGGCGAGGTTCGAACACGCCGAAGGGTATTCGATGGACAGCCGGATTCGCCAAATCTCCCTGGGTTTGGGGTTTAGCGAGCAGGATCTCGACCGCAGCGCCGCCGAGTTCTCCGGCGGGCAGAAAACCCGCATCGCTTTGGCCCGTGAGTTGGTGCGCCAACCGGATTTTCTCTGCCTGGACGAACCGACCAATCATCTGGACCTGGAACGGTCCGAATGGTTGGAGGCGTATCTGCGCGATTATCCCGGCGCGGTCCTGGTCGTGTCGCATGACCGCTATTTTTTGGATGCCGTGACCACCCGGACACTGGAGCTGGCCAATGGCGCGCTGACCGAGTATGCGGCCGGCTATTCCGGCTATGTCGAACAAAAGGCGATGCGCTTGACGGCGGCACTCGCGGCTTACGAGCAGCAACAGGAAAAGATCGCCGAGACCGAGGAATACATCCGGCGCTACAAAGCCGGCATCAAGTCCAAGCAGGCGCGGGGACGGCAGTCGCAGCTGAATCGGCTGGAACGGCTGGAACGGCCGGAAACCCAGGAAACGATGAAGTTTTTCTTTCCCGACTGCGAAGAGATCCCCGAACGGATGAGCGAGTTCGTGGCAGTAGCGGCAGGCTATGGCGGCGAACCGGTGTTCCGCGACCTTTCGTTCTTGCTGCGCGGTGGTGAAAAAGTCGCGTTGATGGGGCCGAACGGCGCCGGCAAAACGACGCTGCTGCGACTTTTGCTGGGAGAGTTGCAGCCGTTGCAAGGCAAGCTGCGCAACAGCCCGCGGGCCAGAATCGGTTATTACTCGCAGGAGTTTGAAGAGCTGAACGATGCGGTGCGGCTGATTGATGAAATCGTATACCGCTGCGGACTGACCGAGGACCGGGCGCGAAAAGTGCTGGGCAGGTTCTTGTTTCGCGGCGATGACGTGTTCAAGCTGGTCGGCGATTTATCTGGCGGGGAGAAGGCCCGGCTGGCGCTGCTGAAAATCTTGTTGTCCGGCGCCAACTTCCTGGTGATGGACGAACCGACCAATCATCTCGACATTCCGGCGCGGGAAGCGGTCGAAGAAGCGCTGGATGCCTTCCCCGGATCCTTGCTGTTGGTTTCCCACGACCGCTATCTGATCGACCGGATCGCCGAGCGGTTGTTGGTGTTTGAATCCGGCAGTCTGATTTCCTATCCGGGAAATTACAGCGAATACAAGGCGGCCCTGACCGCGCGAACAGCCATGAGCGGGCCGACGCACAGCGCCAGCGCGGAATCCCGGACCAAACCGAAAAAAGAGGAGCGACCGGAAAAGCGCAACGTTTCACCGCTGAAACGCCGACAGGAATGTCAGCGGTTGTTAAGCCGGCTGGAAAAACAGATCAGCGAACAGGAGATCATGTTGGCGGCGCTGGAGCAACGGATTAACGACCCTGCGTCGCATGCCGATCCACAGCAAAGCCGTCAACTGGGCGAGGAGCATGAACGGCTGAAGGCTGCGCTGGACCAGGCTTATCAGGACTGGGAAGCGGCCGGCAGCGAACTGGCTGCACTGGAGCAGGCGGATCCCGCCGCTCACTGATTAGGGGGCGTAGCAGGTGAAGATCACGATTCCGCAGGGAACGCTGAATATTGCGCCGGTTGCCGCAGTGCCGCAGGAACCGGTCGTTCTGGTGGCCGGCGGGCGTGCGCCGACGCTTGCCTGGTTGACGGAACTGGCCCGTATCTATCCGGTCTGGGCGATTGATCGGGGGGCCGATGTCTGTCAGGCCGCCGGGCTGAATCCGCAAATCCTGCTGGGTGACGCCGACAGCGCGACAGGCGAGGCGTGGCAGTGGCTGACGGGTTTGGCGACGCCGGTGCTGCGTTATCCAGCCGACAAGGATGACAGCGACCTGCAGCTGGCGTTGCGTGAACTGACGCGGCAGCGACCGGGTTCGGCGGCGCTGTTGACCGGCGGCTGGGGCGGCCGGTTCGACCATGCCTGGTCCAATGTGTCCAGCCTGATTCAGGCGATGGACCAGGGACTGGGACCGGCGGCGCTGATCGATCAGGCCGAGACGATGTTTCTGCTGTCGGGCGGACAGCAACTGACGTTCGAGTTTGTGCATGTTCCGAAAATCATCTCGCTGATTCCGTTGGCCCCGACTTGTGACCAGGTATTCAGCTCGGGCGTTCACTGGCCGCTGAACGGCGCCAGGCTCTCGTTGCATGAACCGGCGGCGATCAGCAACCGGTTGGCCAAGGATTCACAACAGATCAAGATTGGCCTGCAGTCGGGAATCCTCGGCGTTTATTGCTGCTGGCAGGAAACCGGCCTGTAAAACGGATTGCGAAATATAATTGTAACGGAACCGAAAATCTGTTAGTATTTGGTTGGAAAAATATCGCCGGGGCGGAAAAGAGGATGGCAATGCAGGTAAAAAAAATCAAAAAACTCAAGCTGTTTGGCTTCAATAATCTGACCAAGACCCTGAGCTTCAACATGTACGATATTTGCTACGCGAAAACCCCCCAGCACCGCCGGGAATACATTGAGTATATCGATGAAGAATACAACGCCGAGCGCCTGACCGGCATCCTGACCGAGGTGGCCAAGATCATCGGCGCCAATATCCTGAACATCGCCCAGCAGGACTACGAACCGCAGGGGTCCAGCGTAACGATGCTGATTGCCGAGGACAAGGAGGCCTCCGAGGCTTTGGTGGCCGAGAGCGCCGAAGACATGAACGACGAGGAACCGAAGAAAAAGAAAAAGAAGAAAAAGAAAGAACGGGCTGATGCCGTGGTTGCGCACCTGGACAAAAGCCACATCACCGTACATACCTATCCGGAGAGCCATCCCGACCAAGGGATCAGCACGTTCCGGGCCGATATCGACGTGTCGACCTGTGGGCGCATCTCGCCGCTGACCGCATTGAATTACCTGATCAACAGCTTCAGCTCCGATATCGTGGCCATCGATTACCGGGTGCGCGGCTTTACCCGCGACATCAACGGCAAGAAACTGTTCATCGACCACAAAATCAACTCGATCCAAAACTACATCTCGAAAGAAACCCGTGACGAATACCAGATGGTCGACGTCAACGTCTACCAGGACAATATTTTCCACACTAAAATGATCCTCAAGGAATTTGATCTGGATAATTATCTGTTCGGCACCGCCAAAAAGGAACTGATCACCTCGGAAAAGAAAAAAATCAAGCAGCGGCTGAAGAAAGAAATGAATGAGATTTTTTCCGGCCGCAACATTCCCAAGGTATAAGCAACATATAAACGGGTCGCGTTCTCCCGAAGGCAGGCCCGTTTCACTTTTTGCCGGGTTGGCCGGGTGAGGAAGGAGACTTCTTTATGGAAGCGCATGTACTTGTCGTAGGAACCGTTTTTGTCGATTGCAAGGGATTTTCCGCCGTGCGTTACGATCCGCAGGGGCGGAATGTGGGCACGGTGAAGTTTGTCCACGGCGGGGTCGGCCGCAACGTGGCCGAAAACATCGGGCGTTTGGGCTTGCCCACCAGCCTGGTGTCCAGTGTGGATAAAGGCTCGATCGGCAATGATGTGGTCGACCGGTTGGTTGCCTGCGGGGTCGGCTGCTCGTTTCTGGCCCGCACCGAGGCGGCCGGCATGGGAATGTGGCTGGCGGTGATGGATGAAACCGGTGAATTGGCCGGTTCGATCTCGCAGATGCCGGATTTGCAGGGGATGGAAAATTCCCTGTCGCTGATGGGCGAAGCGATGATGTCGCAGGCGAGCCATGTGGCGCTGGAACTCGACCTGAATGAACGGATCACCCGTCAGGTGCTCAAACTCGCCAAAAAGAAAGACAAGCCGGTCTTCGGCCTGCCCGGCAATCTGGAAGTGGTGACCAAGGCGCCCGATATCTTGAACGGGCTGGCACTGTTTGTCTGCAACCACATCGAACTGGGACGCTTATGCGGCGAAGAGCTCGGCGACGCCACTGCGGAAGACATTTTGGCGCGATTGCCGGAAATGAGCCGGCGATGGGGATTGCAAGCGCTGGTCGTGACCCTGGGGTCGCGCGGCAGTGTTTATTTTGACGCAGCCAGCGGTGATCAAGGGTTCCAGCCGGCTATGCCCGTCAAGGTCGTCGATACGTGCGGCGCCGGCGACGCCTTTTTTTCCGGCACTTTGGCCGGACTGGCGCGAGGGGAGACCCTTTCGGCTGCGGTTGTCACAGGAACCGGCGTGGCAGCCTGCACGATTCAATCGCCGGAGAACAACTGCGTGGAGTTGGCCGCGCAACTGGCCCAGTTTCGCAGCAAATAAAAAAACTCCGGCACAGCCGGAGTTTTACCAGACATCGTTTGGTTCAGACTTATTTGACCGGTTTTTGCACTTTGGCCAGCAAATCAGGGAAGTTTTCCACCAGGCTCCAGGTCATGTCGACAATGCCCTGCGCATCGGCAGGAACTTCCTTCATGCTGCAAACCCCGACGGTGTTGCCGGCGAAGATGCGGTCGGCGCTGCTGGGAAGCTTGAAGGTGACAGCCAGGCCGTAGGCGGTGACTGGTTCTTTGTTGCTTTTGCTGGCTTGCGTCGATACATTGATGATGATGCGGGAGGGTTCGCTGCTGTTAACCACCTGAAACCGCTTATCGTTGGCGAAAATATCGGTGGTTCGTTGAATCAGCGCGGTTCCGATGGCATCATAGGCATGGGCGCGGATTTCAATCGGCACGACGGCGGTCGGGGCAGGGGCAGCGGGCGGGGCTACGGGAGCCGGCGCGGGAGCTTTGGCGGCAAACGCTGCGGTATGCGTGCTCAGCAGCAATAGTCCTGCCAATAGTAATACGGACAGCAGTTGGCATCGGGTTGATCTCATCGTTTCACCTCATTCAATAAGTATCGGTGTCTGCCAATATTTTACCATGGATTGGCGCCGGAAACACTGTTTGTCGCAAACAAACCTTGCGGGAGGGTTGACCATGTTGGACCAGGTGGATCTGAGCCAGAAAATGGACAAAAGGGATTACAAGAACCGAATGGAGGATTTGGGCGCCCAACTGGGGGATTTGCACCGGAAAATCCATGCCTTGGGCATTCCGGCGATTATCGTGTTTGAAGGCTGGGATGCGGCGGGGCGGGGAACGTTGATCAATGAACTGATCCTGCGGCTCGATCCGCGCGGATTCAAGGTGTTCGCCAACAATGCCTGTAATTCCGACGCCACTGCGCATCCGTTTCTCTGGCAATACTGGAATACGCTGCCGGCGGCCGGCAAAGTGATGATCTATGACAAAAGCTGGTACGAACGGTTATTGTCAGACCGGATCGACGGTTTGACAACAGCCGCGAAAATCAGTATAACCTATGAGGAAGTCGTTTCGTTTGAACGGCAGTTGGCAGACTCCGGCTGCGTTTTGCTGAAATTTTTCCTGCACATCACGAAAAAAGAACAGAAACAGCGGATGGAGAAGCTGCAGAAAGACCCGGCCACCCGCTGGCGGGTCGGCGATGTGGAGTGGCGACGGCATCGAAAATACGAAGAATATATGGAAATCATCGAAGAAACGCTTAGCCAGACCGACCGGGATTGCAGTCCCTGGATTCCGGTGGCGGCGATGGACCGCCGGCTGGCTGCGGTAAAAATCTGCGAAACGGTCGCCCGGGCGTTTGAGCAGCAGATTGCCCGACAGGAACAACAAAAGATTCTTAAGCCGGTCTGCCTGGAAGCGTCGGAAGTTCGCAAAGAACCAGCCGCTTCGATGCTGGACCGGGTGACCATGTCAAAGGAATGGAAGCCGGACGACTATGAGAAGGCGATGGACCGGTTCGGCAAAAAACTGCACGAGATGCATTATGAGACCTACAAGAAGAGGATTCCCGTGCTGATTCTGTTTGAAGGCTGGGATGCTGCCGGCAAAGGCGGCGCAATCAAACGACTGGTACAGAACCTTGACCCGCGGGGTTACGAGGTGACCCCCGTTTCGGCGCCCAATGACACCGAAAAGTCCCATCATTATCTCTGGCGGTTCTGGCAGGCGGTTCCGGCGGCGGGGCGGATCAGCATCTTTGACCGGACCTGGTATGGCCGGGTCCTGGTCGAACGGGTCGAAGGCTTTTGCCAGGAGGCGGAGTGGCGGCGGGCCTACCGGGAAATCAACGAGTTTGAGCAACAACTGACCAATTTCGGTGCGGTCGTCGTCAAATTCTGGCTGCATATCGACAAGGATGAACAGTTGCGGCGATTCCGCGAACGGGAAGAAACGCCGGAAAAACGCTGGAAGATCACCGAGGAAGACTGGCGGAACCGGGAAAAATGGGACGCTTATAAAGTGGCTGTCGATGAGATGCTGTTCCGGACATCGACCCGCAAGGCGCCCTGGACGGTTGTCGCCGCCAACTCAAAAGAATATGCACGCTGGTTGGTGCTAAAAACGGTCACCGAGGCGATGGATTCGGCATTGTGAGCCGATTTGCCACTGAATTGGCAAGTGGCGCAACTGCTGCTATAATAGACACGTATTTGCACAAATGAGGCTGACCGAATCACAGGAGGAAAGCGAATGGATATAAAGGAAATGCTGGCAGCTGCGATGGTCCAGGCGGCGAATGCCGCCATGGATGAAGCGGTATTGCCGAAAGCCGAACTTCCGGCAGTTTTGCTGGAAACTCCACCGGAGAAAAGTTTTGGCGACTTTGCCACCAACTTTGCCATGCAGGCGGCGAGGCCCCTGAAGGCCAATCCGCGAAAAATAGCCGAAGCGGTGGTTGCCAGACTGGCGCTGCCCTGGCTTGACCGGGCGGAAATCGCCGGCCCCGGCTTCATCAATTTTTATCTGAAACCCGACTGGTTGTATGCGTTGCTGCAGGAAATCCTGGATCAGGGAGAAAACTATGGCAACACGGATGCCGGGCGGAAGCAGAAAATCCAGATCGAATTCGTCAGCGCCAACCCGACCGGTCCGCTGCACGTAGGTCACGGCCGCGGCGCGGCATTCGGCAGCGCACTGGCCAACCTGATGCAGGCCGCCGGATATGATGTGCAAAAAGAGTTCTATATCAATGACGCGGGCAACCAGATCGATAACCTGGCCGCCTCGGTGGAAGCTCGCTACCTTGAGCTGCTGGGTCAGGCAGTGACGTTTCCGGAAGATGGCTATCATGGCAAAGATATCGTGGAAACCGCACAGCGGATCATCGATAACGCCGGCAGCCGCTATCTGCTGATGAGTCCGGCCGACCGCCGGGAGGTATTCAAGCAGATCGCACTGGATGAAAAACTGCTGGCGCTGCGGGAAGATCTCGAATCGTTCGGCGTGACCTTTGACGAATGGTTCAGCGAACGTTCGCTGTTCGAAGACGATGCGGTGGCGGCGGCCTGCCGTCAGCTGCGGGAAAAAGGCCACGCCTATGACAAGGATGGCGCGTTCTGGCTGCGCAGCACCGATTTCGGCGATGACAAGGACCGGGTCATTATCCGCGACAACGGGATCCCGACTTATTTTGCCTCGGACATTGCCTACCATGACAACAAGTTCCGCCGCGGTTTTGAGACCGTCATCAATATCTGGGGCGCCGACCATCATGGCTATATCCCCCGGATGAAGGCGGCGGTGGCTGCGCTCGGCTACGACCCGGCCAGACTGGAAGTCCTGATACTGCAGATGGTGTCGCTGTATCAGGGCGGGGAACTGGTCAAGATGTCCAAACGGACCGGACAAGGGGTCACGCTGTCGGAACTGATCGAAGAGGTCGGTCGTGATGCGGCGCGTTATTTCTTTATCATGCGTTCGCTCGACAGCCAGCTCGATTTTGATCTGGACCTGGCCAAATCGCATTCCAACGACAATCCGGTGTATTATGTGCAATACGCCCATGCCCGGATCGCCAGCATATTCCGCCAGATGGCGGAAGCCGGCATCGCGTTTGACAGCGGCGCCAAGGCTGAACTAAGCCGTCTTTCGACCCCGTTCGAACAGGATTTGATCCGCAAGCTCGGCGATTATCCGGAAGAAGTCTCCGCCGCTGCCCGTGACCGGGCGCCGCACCGGATTGCCCGCTTTGCCCACGATCTGGCCGGGTTGTTCCATTCGTTCTACAATGGCTGCCGGGTGCTTGGCGTGGAACCGGAACTGACGATGGCCAGGCTGGCGCTTGTTTTGGCTACACAAAGGGTATTGAAACACGCACTGTCGATTCTTGGCGTGGACGCGCCGGAAAAAATGTAAGGTTTTTTTGTGGAAACGGCGGTATCAGGCAGGGTATGTGCTGTTGGGGATAGAACAATAAAAAGTGGAGGGTTAGTGAATGGCTGACACAGGAAACAAGATGTCCGGACCGGATATTGCTTACCGGATTTTGAAGGAACGCAAAACCGATATTTATTTTCGCGATTTGTTAACGGCGGTTCTGGCCGAAAAGAATGTCCCGCCCTATATGATGACACCGGCGATGGCCGAGTTGCATACCCAGATCAATATGGACAGCCGGTTTACTTTCAAGGGCAAGGGCTTATGGGGTCTGACCGAGTGGGTTCCGGTGACCAGAACGACCGGCCGTAGCGATGACAGCTCCTTTGCCGTATTGGAAGAAGTGGTGGAGATTCGCCGCACCAAGCTGCAGGAAGTCCAACAGCCCGACGAGATAGAAACCGGATTCCAGGGGGACAATGATGAACCGGCACAGCACGAGTAAAGCAGAGCAAGGAGGGAGGACGCATATGCCAAAATATATATTTGTCACTGGCGGGGTGGTATCTTCGCTAGGCAAGGGAATAACGGCGGCTTCCCTGGGGCGCCTGCTGAAAAGCCGGGGCATGAAGGTCACGATCCAAAAGTTCGATCCCTATATCAACATTGATCCAGGCACGATGAGCCCTTATCAACACGGTGAGGTATTCGTCACTGATGACGGCGGAGAGACAGACCTCGACCTGGGACATTACGAGCGGTTTGTCGATATCAACCTGTCCAAGAGTTCCAATGTGACCGCCGGAAAAATCTACTGGTCGGTCATCAACAAAGAACGCAAGGGCGATTATCTCGGCAGCACCGTGCAGGTCATCCCGCATATCACCAATGAGATCAAGGAACGGATCTACTATGTCGGCCGCGAAGACAACGCCGACGTGGTGATCACCGAAATCGGCGGCACGGTGGGCGACATCGAAAGCCTGCCGTTTTTGGAAGCGATTCGTCAGGTCCGTAAAGAAGTGGGCAAGGACGACACCCTGTATCTGCACGTGACGCTGATCCCCTATATTTCCGCCGCCGGCGAGCTGAAGACGAAGCCGACCCAGCATAGCGTCAAGGAATTGCGCAGCATCGGTATCCAGCCGGACATTATCGTCTGCCGCTCCGAGCACGAGATGTCGACCGATATGCGGGAAAAACTGGCGTTGTTCTGCGATATAGACCTGGAAGCGGTGATTCAGAACCGCACTGTCCAGTCGATTTACCAGGTGCCGTTGATTCTGCAGGAAGAAGGTCTGGACCGGATCGTCCTGGAAAAACTGAACATCCAGGCCGGTGCGGAAGACATGACCGAATGGCGGGCGATGGTCGACAAGATCCTGCATCCGTCCCGTTCGGTGACGATCGCGCTGGTCGGCAAATATGTCGCGTTGCCGGACGCTTACATGAGCGTAACCGAGGCTTTGCGCCACGCGGGGATTCCGCAGGGCGCCGCGGTGCAGATCAAATGGGTCGACGCGGAGCATGTCGAGCAATGCAACGGTGACCTGGCCAAATACCTCGGCGATGTCGACGGGATCTTGGTGCCCGGCGGGTTTGGTGACCGAGGCATCGAAGGAAAAATCAAGGCGATACAGTATGCCCGGGAAAACAAGGTGCCGTTCTTCGGTCTTTGTCTCGGCATGCAGTGCGCCGTCATCGAATATGCCCGCAACGTCTGCAAGATCGCCGATGCCCACAGCAGCGAGTTCGCCCCGTTGACAGCCAATCCGGTCATCGACCTGATGCCCGAACAGGCCAATGTCGTGGACAAGGGCGGCACAATGCGGCTGGGGATCTATCCGTGCAAAGTGATGTCGGGAACCCTGACTTATGCCGCCTACCAGGATGAGATCATTTATGAACGGCATCGTCACCGGTTTGAGTTCAATAATGCCTACCGGGAAAAACTGGTCAGCCAGGGAATGGTGCTTGGCGGCACGTTGCCGAACGACCGGCTGGTGGAAGTCGTGGAGATCAAGGATCACCCCTGGTTTGTCGGTACCCAGTTCCATCCGGAGTTCAAATCGCGACCGACCAAACCGCATCCGCTGTTCCGCGACTTTGTCGCCGCGTCGCTCAAGTTTGGCGAACAGCGATAGCCATTAACCGAGAGAACAGACTTTGAAACTGTTGGGATGAGCATATCCCAACAGTTTTTCACAGGAGGCGTCCGTGTGCAGCGAAAACATAAAGCGATCTTCCTTTTTCTTGTCTGTGGGATTGTACTGCTGATTGGCGGCTGGTTCTTCCTGCGTTCGCATGACAGGGTCGAACAAGTCGCGCTGATCCATGTCGACGGAGTGATTGTCGGCGGTCGTGGCCAGGGTGGGCTGTGGGGCGATGGCGGCGGCACCGACTCGATTATCCGGCAGATTCAGGCGGCCCGTGATGACGAAACGGTTCGGGCGGTGGTGATCCGGATCAACAGCCCCGGCGGCAGCGCACCTGCTTCTCAGGAAGTCGGTGAAGAGCTCAAGAAGCTGCGTGCCAGCGGCAAGGTCGTCTTCGCTTCGATGGGCGATGTCGCGGCGTCCGGCGGATATTGGATCGCTGCGCTCTGCGACCGGATCTACGCCAATCCCGGCACGATTACCGGCAGCATCGGCGTTTATATCCCCTATGCAAACTGGCAGGAATTGTTGAAAAAAATCGGGGTTTCCGGCGAAAAAATCAAGAGCGGGCCGCACAAGGACATGTTGTCGCCGGAGCGGCCGATGACGGAAAAAGAACGGGCCATCGTGCAGGAGATGGTCGATGACTTGTATGAACAGTTTGTCGCCGTTGTGGCGGAAGGCCGCAAAATGGACCCGGCCAAAGTGCGGCAACTGGCTGACGGGCGGATCTACACCGGGCGTCAGGCCCGGATGGCCGGCCTGGTCGATGAGATGGGAACGCTGGAGGATGCGGTGCATGCCGCCGCCAAGACGGCGGGGATACCGGGCAAACCGGTTCTTAAGGAATACGGGCGTTCCGGTTTTTGGGAAGCGGTTTTTGGCCCCAGCGGACAATCGCTGCTGGGGATTTTCCTCGGTCAGTTGTTGCAGGGGATGGAGGGGGCGCAGCCTTCCCTGCATTATCCGGCAGGATTGCCGCAGCTTCGCTGAGACGGGGATATGATGCGCGCTATATTGTTGAGCACCTTGTTTGCTGCGGCTCTGGCGGTGGCTGGCTGCGGCACAACGGCTATACCCTCGAATACGCAACCGGTTGCGGTGACCGGGCCTGCTACCCAGGCTAAACTGGCGGTAGCAGGCCTGAGTGAATTGCCGGCCGGGGAAAAAAGCGATTGGCGGCTGCCGCAAAACCTGGTGACGGAAGGCGCCGGCAACTACACCCGGGTGGTCACCGGTCGCGGCCTGTCAGCGCCGCAGGCGCTGGAACTCGGCACGGCCGCCGGTTCACGCAGCGAATACTACCTGGATATGGACAGCGCCGAACCGGAGATTTCCTATCGGTTTCAGTTCCGCTCGACCCAGGGGACCGGCCGGATGAAGATTGCCGCCCTGGGCAAAGACGGGCAGACTGTCGCCAGCGTTGGTTATGTATTTACCGGCGGTTTGCCGCAACGGACCGAACGGTCGGTTTGGCTGGATCGCCGACTGGCGAACAATTATCAGGGCGACTGGGTGCAGGAACAGGTCAGGCCCAGTGAGTTGTTTGCGTTTCATGTACCCGCTTTCTCCCTGGATCAGGTGGTTCGCTACCGGGTTAGCATCGAAGCCGGCAATGGACAGCATGTCCTGATCACCGATTTGAAATCTGCCGGGTCGCAGGTCGAGGGGGTCCGTGTCGTCTGGCGCTCGGTTCCGGCACAGGCCGCAATCGGACAGACGGTTTTGTTGCGCACGGAAGTCAGCAATGCGACCGACCGGACACTGGAGAACCTGACGTTAAGACTGGTAGAGCCGTATGCGTACGGATTGGTGGTCGAGGGACCTGGTCAACAGAAAATCGGCCAGCTGGCAGTCGGCGAGACGGTGGCGCTGGACTGGAAAATAAGGGCGCAGCGGGCTTCGGCGGTAAATCTGGGCTTGCCCTGGGATCTGCGGGTCATGGTCAACAAAACGCTGGCGCCGGCAGTGGCGCGAATCGATGTGACCGATCCGGAACCAGGCAAAGTATTTTACGTGATGACCGAAGACCTCGAACCGATTGACGCGGCCGGCTACCCGACCGCCTGGGGCAATCAGAACGGCTGGCTGGATGCGGAAGAGTTCCGGGTCCAGCTGATTGACAAGGCGCAAGCGCTGAACCGGATCGCCGAAAAATATGGCGCCTTCTGGACCCACTACATCGCGATGCCGGTAATGGAGGCCGGCGAGTGGGCGGCAGCCCAGTCCAGGAATCCGGACTGGCGCAAGACGCTGGAAGCGGTACGCGCTTCGATCCGGGCGGAGTCGAAACGCGGACATGAATATGCGTTGCACTTGCATTCCGATTACGATCCGGAAGTGCCAGGCAATGTCTTGTCTTACAATCCCGCCACCGACGGGTTTTGGGCCAATCACCTGCGGCATGGCTGGGCCCATTCGTTTCCGGTCGAAGGCGACCCGAACCAGCGTGCGACCAGGACTGGCATCCTGTTTCATTATTTGCGGCAACTGACCAGACTCACAGCCGATTTTCCCAGCGGCGAAGTGCTCACGGCGCGGACCGGATCATTTGACTTCGGCAATGGTCCTGAGTCGGAAGCGATGAGCATGCGCGCCTACAAGGCGGCGAACTTGTGGGGGAACAGCGATGCCGACGGCAATGCCGGCGGCATCACGTCCGGCGATTATTTACAGGCGGTTTATCTGACGCCGCCGGATGACATCAATGCGCCGGCGACCGATCTGAAAAAACTGGGCATTGTGCAGTTCCGTCCCACCCCGCGTCAACTGATCATGTACGATGTGGACAGCGCCGCGGTGATGAACGAGAAAGTGCGCCAGGGAATGAACCTGTTCCTTGACGGAGGAAAAGTGCGGCCTGGCGTAAAGGGAATCACCGGGTTTTCCCATGCGATGTTCATTATGGGGACCGGTGGCTGGAAAACTACGACCGGGGGTCATTATCAGGCATTGGACGACCACCTGGCCTACCTGAAACAGGAATATGTGCAAAAAGGCCTGCTTCAATTCGGCACGGCGAGCGACCTGACCCGGGCCTATCTGGACTATTACTGGCCAGAACCGCTGGTTTTGCTGGGGCCGCTGCAACAGGCGACTTCGGTTGGACTGGAATTCTCGCTCGATTTTATCGGTCGCCAGATTCCGGTCGATGCCGCACACAAGCACCCGATGACCCTGAAAATCCCGCTGCGTTTCTGGGATAGCGGCCTGCGGGCCACTTTGCTGAAAAACGGCAAGCCGGTGCAGGAACTGCAACTCAGCGGCAGTCGGCACGAGATCAAATTTGTCTGGGACAATCGCGGCGATGAATACCGTCTGGTGATCGGGCAGCGTATGTCCGACAAACCGGCCGCATCGACGCAGCGGCTGTTCGAACCGAGGGAGTTGCCGACAGGCAAACCGCCCGCCTTGCCGAAACAACCGGAAAATCTGTTCAAACAGGACGTCCGTCAAAAATTGCGCTGACCGTCCCGAACCGGGATGTGAACAAGCGGAAACAAGAAAGGGGGAAAAGATAGTGCGGTTTTTTCTCGATACAGCCAATGTAAAGGAAATCAAGGAAGTCGCCAGCTTTGGACTGCTTGACGGAGTGACCACCAATCCCTCGCTGATCGCCAAAGAAAAGCAGAATATCCATGCGGTCATCCGCGAAATCTGCGAGATCGTGGAGGGACCGGTCAGCGCTGAAGTCATTGCGACGACCGCCCCCGAGATGATTGCCGAAGGCCGCGAATTGGCGGCACTGGGCAGAAATGTCGTGGTCAAGGTTCCGATGACGCTCGAAGGACTCAAAGCGGTGCACGGTCTGTCGCAGGAAGACATCCCGACCAACGTGACCCTGGTGTTTTCCGCCAACCAGGCGCTGATGGCGGCCCGGGCCGGTGCGGTCTTTGTCAGCCCGTTCCTGGGCAGGCTCGATGATATCAGCGAAGACGGCGTGCATCTGGTCAAAACGATCGCCGATATCTTTGCCATCCACGATATCGGCACCGAGATCATCGCCGCCAGTATCCGCCATCCGATGCATGTGACGCAAGCTGCGCTGGCCGGGGCCCATATTGCCACCGTGCCGTACAAGGTTTTGCTGTCGCTCGTGAATCATCCGTTGACCGATGCCGGTATCGCCCGCTTTCTTGCCGACTGGAAACAGGCCAATCTATAATTCGCAGCATTAAAAGGCAGCTGAATACAACACGAAATAGCCAGAGGGCTTCGGCGCCGCCGAGGCCCTTGTCGGCGTGGGAAGGGAAAATGCACAGTTTATTGCACAGTTTCGCTGAATGCGGCAGTATCCGCAATATTATCCGGCAATATGGCGAGTCCGGCCAGACGGCTCTAGTGGTCAACGGCCTGTCAGGGACCGCGCGGAGTTTGCTGACGGCGTCGTTTGCCGCCGAGCAGTCGGCTCCGCTTGTTTTGGTCACCGCTTCGCGGGAAACGCTGGAACTTTATCGGCATGACCTTTCGCTGCTCTGCCCCGGGCGGACGCTGCTGGAACTGCCGATCAGCGATTCCGCCCCGGCGCAGGCGATGCATGCGATGGCCCGCAGCCAGGAACTGGCCCGGCAACGGACCGAGGTCCTGTCAAACCTGGCGGCCGCTGAACCGGTCATCGTGTTGGCGACAATCGAAGCCTTTGCCATGCTGGTCCCCTTACCCGAACAATTTTACGCCAACCAATGCCAACTGCGGCAAGGTGACTGCCTGGACCGTGATGAATTGCTGTCACGGCTGGTCCGGTATGGTTATGAACGAACGGAACGGGTCGATTCGGTCGGCTATTTCAGCAACCGGGGCGGCATCGTCGACATTTTTCCGGTCAATTTACCGAATCCGGTACGGATCGAGTTCTTTGACGACGTGATCGATTCGATCCGCGAATATCATCCGGTCACGCAACGTTCTGTCAAAACCCTGCCGACGGTTGCCCTGCTGCCTTCGTCGGATGCCGGGGAATACACCGCCGACAGCAGTGTGGTCGCCTATCTGACGAAGAGCGCCGGCATCATCTTCGATGAACCGGTCAGGCTGGAAGAAGCCCTGAACAACTTGCGGCAGTCGGACGACAATATTGCCGCCAGGACCGTCGAGTGGAATCGGTTGAAGCAGCAGGCGTTGACGGAAACGAAGAGCTGCTTTTTCGCCTTGCTGGGCTATGGCCTGGAACACTCCGTGCCCCATGGTGCGAGTAATGTCAGCCTGCGGGGCATTGCCCCCTACCACCGGAAAATCGACTTCTTGCTGAATGATATCCAGAGTTGGCAGGCGAGGCGATACCAGATCGTATTGATGATGTCCGGCCTGCAGTCGGCGGCGGTCCTGAGGGAAAACCTTCTCAAGCAGGGCGTGGCGGCGCAGGCGGCGACGGATGGAGATCTGATCGAAGGGCCGGGCGTTTTTGTCATGACAGGCAATCTGTCGGGCGGGTTCGAATTGCCGGAAGACAGACTGGCGATCATTACCGAACGCGAGATCAAAGGGCGGATGAAGCTGCAGCGGCGCAGCAGGGCCGGTCAGGCGCGGCGGATCGCTGATTACTCCGAACTGAAGGTCGGCGACTATGTAGTGCATGTCGCTCATGGCATCGGCAAGTATGCCGGGGTCGAAACGATCGAACTGAACGGGGTGCATCGGGACTATTTCCATATCCGCTATGCCGCGGATGACAAGCTGTATGTGCCGACCGATCAGGTCCAGCTGTTGCAGAAATATATCGGCGCCGAAGGGGAAGCCCCGAAGCTGTCGAAACTGGGCGGCACCGACTGGGCCCGGGCCAAGTCGAAGGCTAAGGCGGCGATCGCCGATCTGGCGCGGGAACTTCTGGAACTCTATGCTCGGCGCAGTATCACCCCGGGATTTGCGTTCTTGCCGGACACGCCGTGGCAGGCGGAGTTCGAAGAAGCGTTCCCATTTGAAGAGACGCCGGATCAGTTGAGCGCTATCGCCGAAATCAAGGCGGATATGGAGAAGTCGGTGGCGATGGACCGTTTGCTGTGCGGCGACGTAGGCTTCGGAAAAACCGAAGTGGCACTGCGGGCGGCGTTCAAGGCGGTCATGAGCGGCAAACAGGTTGCTGTACTCGTACCGACGACGGTGTTGGCCCAACAACATTATCAAACCTTTTCCAACCGGTTCGAAGCATTCGGCCTCACGGTAGAAGTGGTCAGCCGTTTCCGTTCGGCCGGCGAGCAGCGCGAGGCGCTCAAACGGACGGCCGAAGGCAAGGTGGACCTGCTGATCGGCACGCACCGGCTGCTGCAGGGGGATGTAACCTTTAAAGACCTGGGACTATTGGTGGTCGATGAAGAACAACGGTTCGGCGTGGCACAGAAGGAACGGCTGAAACGCTGGAGCGTCGGGCTGGATGTGCTGACGTTGACGGCTACGCCGATTCCCCGCACTTTGCACATGTCGCTGGCGGGGCTGCGGGATATGAGTTCGATTGAAAGCGCTCCCGAAGACCGGTTGCCGGTACAGACCTATGTGGTAGAATACCATCCGGCCTTGATCGCCGATGCGATCCGACAGGAACTGCACCGCGGCGGTCAGGTCTATTTCGTTTACAATCGGATCGAGACGATCGAAAAAATATTTTTCGATCTCAAGGCCTTGGTGCCGGAGGCGAAAATCGGCGTGGCACACGGCAAAATGAACGAGGATAGCCTGGAGGATGTAATGCTGGACTTTTATGAAGGGCACTACAACCTGCTGCTCTGCACCAGCATCATCGAAAATGGCCTGGACGTTTCCAACGCCAACACGATTATCGTATATGACGCCGATCATTTCGGACTGTCGCAACTCTATCAGATGCGGGGCCGGGTCGGCCGCTCGGACCGGCTGGCCCACGCTTACCTTACCTATCGGCCGCAGAAAGTGATCAGCGAAATTGCCGAAAAGCGACTGCGGGCGATCATGGAATTCACCGAACTGGGGGCAGGCTTTAAAATCGCGATGCGCGATTTGGAGATCCGTGGCGCCGGAAATCTGCTGGGTGCGCAGCAGCACGGTCACATTGCCGGCATCGGTTTTGAAATGTATTGCCGGTTGCTGGAGGAAGAGATCCGCACGCTGAAAGACGGCCCGCAGGCTGAGCCGATGCCGGAACCGGTGATCGAACTGCTGCTTGACGCCTACATCCCTAATGACTATGTGGAAGACGCCATGCATAAAATCGAACTCTATCAGCAGATTGCCGCGCTGCGCAGCGAAGAACAGGTTGCCGACCTGTTGGATGCGGTGATCGACCGCTTCGGCGATCCGCCGGAGGCGCTGAACAACCTGATGACCGTGGCCCGGATCAAAAACCTGGCCCGCGCCATGGGCGTGAAATCGATCATTCAGACCGGCGACTGGGTGACAGTCAACTTTACCGAAAAGCCGGACGTGAATGTCCAGGGCCTGTTTGAGCTGCGCTCCCGGCTTCCCGGCCGGATCAAAGTGCTGGCTGGTCCGCCGCAGACGATCAGTGTCAAAAAAGCGGCGGCCGGCAAAGAAGCCTTTGCTGCCTGGCTCTTGTCGGTGTTTCAGGCGATTGCGCCACCGCCGGCGCCTTGACGAAAAACGTCCGGTCGGGTTACTATAAGTCTGCGTTTTGCACAATAACTAGCATGAAATATTTAAAGCAGGATGCCTGAACCGCATCGAAGGATTCGGGCTGGAAGGAATCGTTCACGTTGAGTAAGGAAAAGTTTCTTAAAGGTGCATTGATACTGACGGCAGCCGGCATTATCGTGAAGGTGA
Organism: uncultured Veillonellaceae bacterium; assembly: GCA_964579955.1. GTDB lineage: Bacteria > Bacillota > Negativicutes > UBA1444 > UBA1444 > UBA1444. The sequence continues at coordinate 20,827 of CAZOJA010000010.1, forward strand.
TCGGTTCGGTCAACCGGATTCTATTGTCGCGTTTGCTCGGCGGAGAAGGGATCGGCCTTTATCAGATGGCCTATCCGATTTATCTGTTGGCGCTCAGCATTTCTTCGGCCGGGATTCCGGTCGCCATTTCGATCATGGTGGCGGAAAAGGCGGCATTGCAGGACTACAAGGGCGCCAACCGCGTATTCCGCATCTCGTTGTCGGTCATGGTCGTGACAGGAGCGGCGTTTTCCGCCTTATTGTACTTTGGCGCCGGTTGGCTGATCGAACATCAGTATGTGCGCGACCCGCGGGCCTATTATGCGATTGCCGCACTGGCGCCGGCGATTTTCTTCGTGACGATCCTGGCCAGTTATCGCGGCTATTTCCAGGGCATGCAGCGCATGTTGCCCACCGGTTTTTCCCAGATTGCCGAACAACTGGTCAGGGTCGTGACGATGGTCGCTTTTGCCTGGTATCTGTTGCCGCGCGGCCTGGAATACGCGGCGGCGGGGGCGAGCTTCGGCGCCGGTCCCGGCGCAGTGGCCGGCCTGTTGGTGCTGCTGTATTTTTACTGGAAATACCGGGCCGATTTTCAACATAAGATGGACACCCAGCCCTTGATGCAGCAGGAGTCCGGCGCTTCGATCATCACCAGGATGGTCCGGCTGGCGTTGCCGGTGTCACTGGCCAACATCATGCTGCCGGTGGTTTCCAACATCGATCTGCTGATCGTGCCGCCAAGGCTGGAGGTGGCAGGCTATACGGTCGAACAGGCAACCGAACTGTTCGGTTATCTGACCGGGATGGCGGTGCCGCTGGTCAATATGGCGACAATCCTCACCGCCTCACTCGCTGCCAGCCTGGTTCCCTCGGTCTCGGAGGCCAATACGCTCGGTGAAAAGGCGGCGATTTTCGACCGCACCGCCACCGCGATCCGCATCGCCAATCTGATCACGATCCCGGCGTTCGTCGGCATGTGGCTGTTGGCGACGCCGATTTCCCAGATGCTTTATGCAACGCCGAACGCGGGAGTTTCGATCGCGATTTCCGCACTGGGAATTTTTCTTTTGGGGATCCATCAGGTGACGACCGGCGTATTGCAGGGGCTTGGCCGAACGGCGATTCCTGTCGTAAACATGGTGATCTCGGCCGGTGTCAAGGTGGTGCTGGGCTGGACCCTGACCGCGATGCCGGAGTGGGGGATCAAGGGGGCCGCCTGGGCCAGCAACGCCGATTTTGGCGTGGCTGCCCTGCTGAATATGTTCTTTGTCTATCGCTATGTCGGCTTTGCCATGGATATGCGGGACACTCTGAAGACTGCCGCCGCTGCCGCCGTGATGGGGCTGGCGGCGCTGGGCAGCTATGAGCTGCTGTTTGCCAAGGGGGTCGGCAATACGCTGTCCACGTTGACCGGCGTTATGGTCGGTGGCGGCATTTATGCGGTCGCGTTGCTGCTGCTTGGCAGCATCGGCGAGCGCGAACTGTTGAAGTTGCCGGTCATTGGCCGACAATTGGCGTCAGTGCTGAAAAAAATCCATCTGTTGAGGCGGTAGTCGATGGGAAGCGTTACGATTGTCGGTTTGGGGCCGGGGCCGTTTGGCTGCCTGAGCCTGGATAGCTGGGAACTGATCCGGCAGGCGCCGAAACTGCTCTTGCGGACTGCGGTTCATCCGACCGTGGAAGAACTGCGTCTGCGGGGAGTGGTTTTCACCAGCTATGACTCCTTTTATGAGCAGGGCGATGATTTTGATTCGGTATACCGGGCGATTGCCGATGATGTGATGGAACAGGCCCGCACGGCGGATATCGTCTTTGCCGTTCCCGGCAGTCCGATGGTTGCCGAGAAGACGGTCGGCCTGATTCGTGAGGCTGCCGCGGCAACGGGGCTGCCGATCGTCATATTGCCGGGGATGAGTTTTTTTGAGCTGCTGTGCAACCGGCTTGGCATCGATCCGCAGCAGGGCCTCACGCTGGTGGATGCGCTGGAAGTGGATGCCTTGCCGAAGGATTTGGCGACCGGACTGGTAATCACCCAGGTGTTCAGCCCGCTTGTCGCTTCTGAACTGAAACTGGCGTTGATGGACCGATTGCCGGATGAAGCGCCGGTCATCGTGGCGCGTCATCTCGGACTGCCGGACGAATCGGTCACTCGTGTGCCCTTGTTTGAACTGGACCGACAAGCGGGGTTCGACCATCTGACCAGCGTGTATGCTCCGCCGGCTACGGCCGGCAGCGAGCGGTTCGAACTGGATCCCCTGGTCAGGGTGATGGCCCGGTTGCGCTCGCCGGACGGTTGCCCGTGGGATATCGAGCAGTCGCATGCAACGCTGCGCCGCTATATCATCGAAGAGGTTTACGAAGTGCTGGAAGCGATCGACGAACAGGATCCGGCGCATTTGTGCGAAGAACTGGGCGACCTGTTGCTGCAGATCGTGTTTCATGCCCGGATGGCGGAAGAAGCAGGCGACTTCAGTATGCAGGATGTCGTGGATACGGTGACGGAAAAACTGATCCGGCGTCATCCGCATGTGTTCGGCGACACCTCGGTGCAGGATGCTGCCGAAGTGATCGTGAACTGGGATGCGATCAAGCGCCGTGAGAAGAGGCAGAAGCCGAAATCCGCGTTGGACGGAGTGCCGCAGGGGCTGCCCGCCTTGCTGCGCGCCAACAAACTGCAGATGAAGGCGGCCAAAGTCGGGTTTGACTGGGACGATGTTGCGCCGGTATGGGACAAGGTCGCTGAAGAACTGGCGGAACTCAGGCAGGCTGAGGCCAGCGGCGATCTGGCGAAGATGGAGGACGAGCTGGGTGATGTGGTGTTTGCTGTAGTGAATCTTGGCCGTTTTCTCGGTGTTGAGACCGAAGTCGCGCTCAACCGGGCCAACAATAAATTTTCCCGACGGTTTCGCCAGGTCGAGGCGATGCTGCAGAAACAGGGCCGCAAATGGCAGGAGCTGGACTTGGCCCAGCTGGATGAACTGTGGTTGGCGGTCAAGGCCGAGGAAAGGAATAATTGATAGACATAGCACCGGTAG
>CAZOJA010000011.1:0-23330 GCA_964579955.1 uncultured Veillonellaceae bacterium
GGGACATTGAGAGCGGTGGCGTCAAGGAAACTGCGCCGGAAGCCCTGATTTACGGCTATGTGTTCTGTGACGCCATCGTTTCCGGCAGCCTGGCCCATTCCTGCCTGCATGGAACGGGTCCACACAGCATCAAGGTCTGTATCCTGCGTAAGGACAACCCGCCTCGTATCTACAATCATTTTCTCGCCCTGGCAGGACCAAAGCCGGCGAACTGGCAGCGCTGACAAAAACTGGCATCGCTGACAAAAGATTTGTCTGGCGGCAGGATTCTTCGATATAGTCCCGAATATTTCATTATTATGAGTGGCGAGATTATTCTACTGTTCAATTCTGTGTTTTGGGCCGCCGGGCTGTTTTGGTTTTTGCTCGGCCTGGCGACAGGTTCGTTCCTCAATGTCTGCATCTGGCGCTTGCCGCGCGATGAATCGATTATCCGGCCGGGCTCGCATTGTCCGGCTTGCAGCTCTCCGCTCGGGATACGGGACTTGGTCCCGGTCCTGAGCTGGCTTTTTTTGCAGGGCAAGTGCCGTTTCTGCTCAGCCAGGATTTCGCCGCGTTATCCGGCGGTCGAGCTGCTGACCGGCGCTCTGTTCCTTTATAGTTTCCTGCACTACGGTCCGTCTTGGGACATGGTCACTGCGATGGTTTTCTCGGCATTCATGGTGGCGATTACCTTTATCGACCTGGACCACCAGATCATTTTGGACGGGATGCTGGTGCTGCTGGCGGCGAGCGGAATGGTTCTGCGGCTGGTGACTGATGGGATCGGTTTTTGGTCGATGTGGTTGGGTGCACTGGTCGGCGGAGGGTTGCTGCTGCTCCTGGCAATCGTCAGCCGGGGCGGCATGGGTGGTGGCGACGTGAAATTCGCGGCGGCACTCGGATTCTGGCTCGGTTGGCCGGGAATCCTGCTCGGCCTGTTCATTGGGTTTGTCAGTGGCGGCTTCATCAGTTTGTTGTTGCTTGTAACTGGGCTACGGGGGCGCAAGGATTTTATCCCCTTCGGTCCGTTCATCGCACTCGGCGGATGGATCGCATTCCTTTACGGAAAAAAAATTCTGGCTTGGTATTTCAGTTTTTTGATTTGAACCGGGGTGGTTACATTGCGATCGCTACGGGGCGGTTTCAGCCTGTTGGAACTGCTGGTCGTGACGGCAATGATCTCGATGATCTGTGCAATGGGACTGCTTAGGTTGGGAAACTGCCTGGCTACGGCCGAATTGTCCGCTGCAGCGTTGGAACTGGCAGCCGATCTTCGCTGGATGCAGCAAGCGTCGGTCAACTCGCCGGTCGGCGCCGGCGGACCTTTTTATTCAATCACTTTCAACCAGGCGAGCGGCGGCGGATATGTCGTAAAAGCCGGGCTGAATGTTCATAAACGCGTGGCATTTCCCGAATCGGTTCGTCTGGCGAACCTGCCACAGGCGATTTCTTTCACTATGGTCGGCAGCCCGACCTGCGCCCAGTCAATTGCGCTGAAAAGCCTGCGGACGAACGAGGTCCGTTATGTGATTGTCGCCGCGGTGACCGGCCGGGTGCGGCTGAGCGATTCAGCAGCCTGGGAGGGGGGCGAATGATGCGGTGGAATTGGCGGAATCGGCGCGGTGCGCTGCTGGTGGACGTGCTGATTGCCGTGTTTATTGTCAGTGTGGGGTTGCTGGCAGTGCTCGGTCTGTTCATTCAGGTCTGTCGCAACGGCAACGAGTTGTCGCGGCAAGAACAGGCAGCCTGCCTGGCACTGGATGCGATGGAACAGTGGCGGAATCTAGCCATCGAGGATGATTCGGCCGAAAGCCTGTCCAGTGTGGCCGGCAGCGAACAACTCAGCCGGGACGGTGTTATTTTTGAACGGGTTACGACCTACTGCCTGCGCAATGACCTCGACCCGCAAGGACATCTGGCCGAGGTAGCGGTTCTGGTGATTTGGACGGAAGGCGGCCGGCAGCAGCGCTATCAACTGCTGACATATTTTGTCGTGGATACGCCATTGGAGCATCTGCGATGAAACGGCAAGGACAAGGCGGCTTCTCGCTGTTGGAAACGCTGATCGGCCTTATGCTCACCGCCCTGTTGTTGCAAGCGATCCCACCCCTGCTGTCGACGGCGGTTGTTTCCTGGCGGCAGTCGGTTGCCCGCACGGCAACCCATCAATCTGCCCGCATGGCGATGGAAGCGATGCTGCGTGAACTGCGTCCGGCATGGCAAGTCCTGTCGCCGTCGCCGGGAGTTGCCGCAGCGACGGTTACGGTCGATACGATCGATGAAGCCGGCAACAAGACGAGGCTCACTTTCCGGTTGGGAACGGCTCTCGGCACGAATCGGCATACGCTGTATCGCATCAGTGGCGGTGGACAGGCTACGCCGCTGACCGAGGACACGGTGAGCGAACTGCGTTTCGAGTACAATCCGCCGAACTTGTTGATCGTCCATTTGACCTTGACCGATCGCGAAACCGGCGCGAGCGACAGGTTGACCGGTGCGGTCAATTGCCTGAACCTGCCGGACTGAAAGGTGTTGCAAAGGAGGCGGAAGTCATGGAACGAAAGAAGTCGGGGCGCGGCTCGGCGGCCGTGGCAGCCCTGGTTTCATTGTCGCTGCTGCTTTTTCTGGGGACAGCGCTGGCCCGCTTGATGAAGATCGAGGCAGACGCCACACAAAATTTCCGCGAAGGAATTGCTGCGCAATATATTGCGGAAGCAGGACTACGCAGGGCAATTGTAGTATTATATAATAATGGAAACCCGCATGGGTTGGGTGAGTTGGTCAGACGCGACGGCTTCGCCGGTCAGTATCAGTTGTCGACCATTGCTGAATCCGGTGGGTTGCGCTTGCGGTCGGTCGGCAATGTGGGCGCCGCCAGGCGAACTGCATCGGTGCTGGTCCGTTTGACGCCAAGCGCTGCGGTGGAATCGCCGCCAGAACTGACGATCTTGTCCTGGAGCAATTAGAGGAGGCGTGGTCAAGTGGAAGTAAAGAATTATATGGAGATCTTGATGTGGCAGCAACTGGATGACGTGCTGGCTTCACATCCGGGAATTTGCACTTGCGAAAAGTGCCGCTATGACATTGCCGCTCTGACGATGAACTTTTTGCCGCCCCGCTATGTTGTGACAGACAAAGGACAGATGTACACCAAGATCAAGGCATTGGAGCAGCAATTCAAGATTGATATCATTACCGCGATCACTCATGCTGTGAAGATTGTCAGCGGCACTCCGCATCATCAAGAAACTGGTGGGGATGGCTGATGCGTTTTCGGTCATTCCTTGAAGCAATCGCCGGTCGGCGTGAAGAAGCGATCGGCATCGATATCGGCAGTGGTTCGATCAAGATGGCGGAGGTTATTCTGCGCTCCGGCAGGCCATTCCTAAAAAAAATGGCTGTTTTTGATGCGCCGCCATCTGCCATCAAGGATGGCGCGATTCTTGACGAAGAAATTCTTATTGATGCATTGCAGCGGATGACTTCCCGCAACGGGTTTGCCGGCCGGCAGGTTGCCACGGCGGTGGGAGGCCGTTCACTGTTCATCCGTGAGGCCGTGTTTCCCCGCATGAATGAAAATGAATTGCGACAGGCGATTCGTTGGGACCTAGACAAGTATGTGCCTTTTTCACCCGAACAGTTGTATTTCGACTTCTGGGTGGCCGGCACGGGAGCGACGGAATTGGAGTTGCGGGTGCTGCTGGTAGCGGTGCCGCGCAATGTGATCGATACGTTGTCGCGTGTCCTGAACAAAGCCGGCCTGAAACCCGTGGCGGTCGACATTGAGCCGTTGGCGATCCAACGGACGCTGCCGGAAACCAGCGACTGCATGTTGATCGACAGCGGGGCTGGCGTTTCCCAGGTAAGCTTGTTTCAGAAAGGCAGTCCGGTGTTCACCCGCAATATCCCCATCGGAGGAAATCGTTTCACGGAAGCGATGATGGAAGGATTGGAAATCGGACGCGAAGAAGCAGAGCTGCTGAAGCATAACGGTGCTGAATTATTTGCCGAGGCGACCGATCCTGTGCGCGAGCCGGTCATCGCGCAGGTGGAGCGGATGGTCGGCGAACTGGCTGGCGAAGTGCGCCGCACGCTTGAGTATTATCAGGTGCAAAACCGCAATGTGAACATTTCCCGGGTTTTTTTGACCGGCGGCGGGGCAAAGTTGGCGATGTTGCCGGAGAAATTGACGCAAATCCTGGATTTGCCGGTGTCGCTGCATGACCCGCTTGCGTCTATGGAACTGCCGACCTCCTTCAACCTGCAGTACCTGCGTGGCGTGGGACCGCAGATGTCGGTTGCGGTCGGGCTGGCCATGAGGAGTATCGAGTGATGAAGATACGGATCAATCTTCTGCCCCCAGAGCAGCAACCGCCTAAATGGCGTTACGGCAGGCTTTTGCTTATGCCGGTCATCATCATGCTGCTGGTGATCGGGGCATTGTTCGGTTATGGCGAATATCGCCGCTGGACGCTGGAACAGGAACTGGCGCAGGCACACAGCCGTTATGAGTCGCTGGCCACCAGTGAGCAGCAGATGCGCATCGCTCAGGCCCGGTGGACGGCCGTGCAGGCAAGGGAGAAAATCTTGCTGCAACTGTCAACTTCCCGTTATTCCTGGCATGGGGCGATGTCCCATTTGGGTGCGTTTATGCCCCGGCGGGTCTGGCTGACCGAAGTCGGTAGCGCGCAAAAAGGCGTTGTGTTGCTGAAGGGAAATGCACTCCAGTATGATGAATTGGTTTCCTTTCTCAGCAAGTTGGAGCAAGATCGGTTCTTTGTCGATCCGACGCTGCTGAAAGCGGAACAGACTGACCGCAGTCCACTGACCCAGTTTGAAATCACAGCCAAAATCAGGGGGTTGTGAGTATGGGCAGGGAGAAGTTTCTAGGGTTGGTCAAAGGCGTTTCCCCGGCGTATTTGGTTGTTCTGTACCTGGTTTTGGTGCTGGCGCTGGGGTTGTTCGTATCCTCATTGGTGCTGTATCCACAGGAGCTGAGGATTGGCGAACTGACGCGGCAGTTGCAGGTCGAGCGGCAAAAGGTGGCTGTAGTGGAAAAATTTATCCTGGATCATCCGGACTCCGACAAGCGTTTGTTTGAGCTGCAACAGTCGCTGGCGCGGGTGGAAAAGGCGTTGCCGGAATCGCTGGACGTGTCTTTGTTTATGTCCCAGCTGCAGCGGGATGCGGCGGCAAGCGGCGTCAAACTGACCAACGTCAGGCCGGCGGTATTGGTCGACCGGGCTGGCTACAGGGAAATGCCGATTGAAGTTTCGGTGGAGGGGAATTATTTTGCAACGCTGGCATTTTTGAAAAAACTGGAGGACGGCGAACGGTTCAATCTGCCGACTGGTTTTTTGGTGCAGCGAAAACAGGATAAGTTGACGACGCGACTTAGCTTGCAGATTTTCTGCTTTGGGTCGTCGCCGCGCCCGGCTCCTGGAGGAGCGACGACAGCGCCGGGCGCCGTTCCGGCCCGTTAGACTTTTCGCGGCAGGCCTGGCAGAGGGCCTGCTTTTCGTATGGAAACGCTTGTCTGGTTGTTTGTAGCATGGTAGCAAGGAAGGGTGGAGGGATTACGATGTTAAGGTTTTTGACTGCCGGCGAATCGCATGGCCCTTGTCTGACGGCGATTGTCGAAGGATTGCCGGCCGGATTGCCGCTTGATGAGGCGCGGCTGAACCAGGAAATGGCCCGGCGGCAGGAAGGATTCGGCCGCGGCGGACGGATGAAGATTGAACGGGACAGGGCCGAAGTGTTGTCGGGAGTGCGTTTCGGCGAGACACTGGGCAGCCCGGTCACTTTGCGCGTCACCAATGCGGACTGGGTGAACTGGGAAAGCAAAATGGCCGCATTCGGCGAGCCGATGGGTCCGGCCGTGACAGCGCCCCGGCCTGGTCATGCCGATCTCGGCGGTTGTCAGAAATATGACCGGCGAGATGTGCGGGATATCCTGGAGCGGGCCAGTGCAAGGGAAACGGCGGCGCGTGTGGCGGTCGGCGCGGTGTGCCGGCAGTTGCTGGAGGTGTGCGGCATGGCTGTCAGTTCTCAGGTTGTCTCGATTGGCGGCGCAACCGGGTCGGCGGAGCAGGAAACGCGGATTGCGGCGGCCAAGGCGGCCGGAGATACCTTGGGAGGCTGCTTCGAGATCACAGCAACCGGACTGCTGCCGGGACTGGGCAGCCATATCCAGTGGGACCGACGGTTGGATGCAAAAATCGCTGCGGCCATTGTGTCGATTCCGGCAATCAAGGGTGTGGAATTCGGCGTAGGATTTCGTTCGGGCGATTTGCCCGGCAGTCAGGTCCATGACGAGATTTATTATAGCCCCAGCAAAGGGTATTATCGCAAGACCAACCGGGCCGGCGGCATCGAAGGCGGCATGACCAACGGAGAGCCGCTCGTGCTGCGGGCGGTGATGAAGCCGATACCGACGTTGACCCGACCGCTGCATTCGGTGGATATCCTGTCGCAGCAAACAGTGCTGGCCAACAGCGAGCGCAGCGATGTCTGCGCGGTGGCCGCCGCCGCCTGCGTGGCGGAAGCGATGCTCTGCATCGTGTTGTCGGAAGCGTTGCTGGAAAAATTCGGCGGTGATTCTTTGTCGCAGCTGCTGGCATCAATCGGTCACTACCGGCAACATTTGCGCTAGTTGGGCCGTTGCAATGAAAAATATCGTTTTGATCGGTTTCATGGGAACCGGCAAGAGCACTGTCGGTCAAATCCTTGCCGAACAGCTGGGCTGGCGTTTCATTGACCTCGACGAGCAGGTGGAACAGGCAATCGGTATAAGTATCGCCGACTATTTCGCTCAGTATGGTGAAGCGGCGTTTCGCGACCAGGAATCGGCTGCCGTAGCCGCCGTGGCAGCGCAATCGGCGGTCGTGGTGGCGACCGGCGGCGGTGTAGTCCTGCGGCAACAGAACATCGACCGGTTGAAAACCAGCGGGATTCTATTTTGTCTGGCCGCCTCCGAGGCGACGATTGTGGAGCGAACGGCAGGGGACCGGCAACGCCCTCTGCTTAACCGACCGGACCGATTGCAGGTGATCAGGGATTTGCTGGCGCTCCGGCAACCGCAATACCGGCAGGCCGATTATTGGATCGAAACTGATGGTCGACCGCTGGCGGAGGTTGCGGCAACGATCCGGCAAATCTTGCGTGAGGAGGGACATTCTGATGGAGACAATCCGGGTCAATCTGGGCAGTCGGAGTTATAATATCGATGTACGGGACGGCAGTTTGGCCGATATCGGCCAGTGGGCCGCCGCTTTCCCGGTCGAAAAAAAAGTGCTGGTCGTGGCGGACGAGAACACCGCCTTTTTATTTGGCAAGCAGGCGGTCGCTAGTTTGCAGCAGGCCGGCTTCACAGTGACACTGGTCGTGCTGCCGCCGGGTGAGGCATCCAAGTCGCTGGCCCAGGCGGATGTGCTCTATGCTCGAGCGATTGTGGCCGAGCTTGACCGCAACTGCCCGATATTGGCGCTTGGTGGCGGCGTAGTCGGCGATCTGGCCGGATTTGTCGCTGCGACTTACCTGCGCGGCGTGCCGTTCCTGCAAGTGCCCACGACGCTTTTGTCCCAGGTCGATTCCAGCGTAGGCGGCAAGGTGGCGGTCAATCATCCGCTGGGCAAGAATCTGATCGGCGCGTTTTACCAACCATGGGGCGTGCTGATTGATCCGCAGACGTTGCTGACGTTGCCGGAGCGCGAGTTTTCCTCCGGCATGGCGGAAGTGATCAAGTATGGTCTGATTGCCGATGCGGAGTTCTGCAACATTTTATCGCAACAGGCGGAAGCGGTTGGCAAAAGGGATCCGCAATGGTTGGCGCGGATCGTGGCCCATTGTTGCCGGATGAAGGCGGCGGTGGTGGAAAGGGACGAACAGGATCTCGGTGAGCGGATGCTGCTTAACTTCGGTCATACTGCAGGGCATGCCATCGAAGCGGCAGGCAACTTTGAACGATTTACCCACGGCGAAGGGGTGGCGCTGGGGATGGTTGTGGCGACCCGCCTGAGCGAATTGCAGGGCCTGGTTCCCCAGGGCACGCTAAAAGCCGTGCAAGCCCAGCTGATTGCCTTTGGTTTGCCGATTACGGCAAGCAACCTGCATCCGGCCGAATTGATTGAATTCATGGGTAGCGACAAAAAACGCACAGGCAGTCAACTGCGCTGGATTCTATTGGCCGAAATCGGTCGGGCCGAAATCCTGAGCGGAATAAATACCTGTCGGGTCGAGCAGGCGTTGCAGGCAATTCTCGCTGTAGAGTAGAATAATATAGAGTTAATATTTTTATCTATCTTTTGGGTAACGTCAGCGTGCCGGGGGATCGGGGTAAATTTAAGCGGAAAAGAGGAATGAATCAACTTGAGTTTTTCAAACGGCCCGAAAAAGTGGAAAATAATCGCAGTTGTCGTTGGTGCTTTGTTGATTTTGTTCATTGGTTACAAGATTTATGCCAATATTGCGATTGGCAAGGAGCGGGCCGCCCGTGCCCTGGCCGGTCGGACGGTGACGGTTGAAGCCGCTGAGTTGGGGCGCCGCGACATATTGCCGCAGTTCAGTTTTTCGGCAAATCTGGAAGCGGTCTGGAGCACCGATGTCTCGGCAAAAGCAGACGGGCGCATCGGACAGGTGCTGGTGGAAGAGGGTGACCCGGTCACTGCCGGGATGGTGCTGGCGCGGATGGACACCGATGAGCTCGCTGCCCAGGTCATGCAGGCGGAAGGACAGATTCTGCAAGCCAAGGCGACTCTGGAGCAGAATGAACTGAATTTCCGTCGGATGGACACTTTGTTCAAGCAGAATGCCGTGTCGGCCCAGGCGCTTGATAGCGCCCGAACCCAACGCGATCTGGCGCTGGGCGGCGTAACCGCGGCGGAAGGAAACTTGCGGCTATTGCGGGCCCGACTGGAAAATGCCAATATTGTGTCGCCGCTTACCGGTGTGGTGGTGAAGCGTTATGTGCAGTCCGGGACCTTTTCCAAAGCCGGCGCGGCGATTGTCGCCGTGGCCGATGTGTCCAGCTTGCTGGCCAAGGCTGTTGTCGGCGAAGCCCAGGTTGCCGAACTGAAACCGGGGATTCCCGCCACCGTCCGGGTCAATGCACTGAAAGACCAGCAGTTCAAAGGAACCCTGACCCGGCTTTCGCCGGCGGCCGCTCTGCCGGCGCGCACATTTACGGCGGAAGTCAGTATCCCTAATCCGCAGGGAGTCCTTAAGGCGGGCATGTTTGCCAAAGTCGACATCACGGGCCAAGTCAGGGAAAAAGTCTTGGTGGTGCCGGAAAGCGCTCTGGTCTTGCGAGAAGACCAAAAAACGGTCTTTGTGGTTACCGCTGACAACAAAGTGGTGCAAAAAGTTCTGAAACTCGGGGAATCCTCCGGTGGTTGGGTTGAGGTTCTCGCCGGAGTCAAGGACGGCGAAAAAATAGTCGTCGCCGGGCAGCACAAACTCAAGGATGGCGCATCAATCCGGCTGGGCGCTCCCGGGGAGGCCGGTAAATAAGATGATCAAACTATTCATCCGGCGGCCGGTCTTTACAACTATGCTGGTTATGCTGCTGGTTGTCTTTGGCGCCGGGTCCTATCCCAGTTTGGGCATTGATTTGTATCCGGACATCGAGTTGCCGATCGTGACGGTCACCGTCACTTATACCGGCGCTTCACCGGAAGAGATGGAGAGTCTGGTCACGAAGCCGATTGAGGATGCCGTCAGTTCGGTTGCCGGCATCAAGACGTTGTCATCCATATCGCGCGAAGGCTTTTCCCAGACCACTCTTGAATTTGAACTGGGTGTAAACCCCAAAGTGGCTGCAAATGATGTGCGTGAAAAGGTGGCCGGCGTGCGCAGCAGTTTGCCTGACCAGATCGACGAACCGGTTACGCAGCGTTATGACATCACCGCCCAGTCGATCATGAATTTCAGTCTGGCCTCGGAAACCCGGGAACGCGGCGAAATCCGCAAGATTGCAATCGACGTCGTGAAGGACGAACTGCAACGGATTGAAGGTGTGGCCGAAGTCAACGTTTACAGCGCGGCAGAACGGGAGATACATATTTACGTCGATCCTCGCAAACTTGAGGCATACAATCTGCCGTTCCAGCCGATCTTCGACCTGATCAACGCCCAGAACTACAACACCCCGGGCGGGCGGGTCGTGGCCCACGGCAATGAAATGACTGTTCGCACGATCGGCAAGTTTAATTCGCTCGATGATATGCGGAACATAATTGTGGCGAATCAGCAGGGAAGGCTGATTCGGCTGGGAGACGTTGCCTCGGTCGAGGATACCTGGGGCGAAGAACGTACCTACGCCCGTACGAAAGGGACGCCTGCCGTCATGATCGGCGTGCAGAAGCAATCCGGCACCAATACCGTAGCTATAGCCGAAAAAGTAAAAATGACCATGGAACGGCTGCAAAAAAACGTATTGCCGTCCGATATCTCCGTGTCAAAGGTGAGAGACAGTTCGGTCTATATCCGCGATAATGTCGATGATGTCATGGTGTCGCTGATTTTCGGCGGATTATTGGCAGTGCTGATTACTTTCCTGTTCCTGCGTGATGGTCGGGCAACGATCATTGCCGGGCTGGCCATTCCGACCTCGATTGTTTCGACCTTTTTCCTGATGAAATCAATGAACTTCACATTGAACAACATGTCACTGTTGGGACTCAGTCTTGCTGTCGGCATCTTGATCGACGACGCGATCGTGGTTATTGAAAATATCGTCCGCCACATGGAAGAAGGCGCATCGCCGATGGAAGCGGCCGGCGAAGGAACGCAGGAAATCTCACTGGCGGTGTTGGCAACGACGTTTTCGTTGCTTGCCGTGTTTGTGCCGGTGGGGACGATGGGCGACATCATCGGCCAGTTTTTCAAGCAATTCGGACTTACGGTCGCGTTTGCCGTGGCATTTTCGCTGTTTGTCGCCTTCTCGCTGGTTCCCACGATGTCAGCCTATTGGTTGCGAAAAGAAAGTGAGATGGAAAAGCCGAAAACGCGCTTCGGCCAGGCTGTCGACACTGTGCTGGACAAGTGGGAACAAGGGTTTATCGCCCTGCGGTCATTCTATGAAATCGCCTTGCGCTGGTCTTTGCACCGCCCGAAAAAGCTGATGGCGGTTGCCGTATTATCCTTGTTTGTCAATTTTTTGTTTGTGCCGATTATCGGTTATGAATTCCAACCCACCTATGATTCAGGGGAGTTCAACATTGCCATTTCCGCCGCTGCCGGGACTTCCATGGAGAAAATGAAAGAATTGGTGGCGCCGGTGGAAAAGGCGGTGTTGGCGGTTCCGGAACTGGATACGGCATTCCTTGTCCTCGGTGCCAGTCGCCAACCGCCATACAAGGGCAGCATGGGTGTGAAACTGGTTCCAACATCGCAGCGCAAGCGCTCGATGGCTCAGATTCAGGACGAATTGCGGGGGCGTTTGCGCAATATCACCGGTCTTAAAGTGGCGGTGCAAACCGGGCAAAACACCACCCGCGGTGATGCGCGTCCCTTGCAGTTGGCGTTGCGCGGACCGGAGCTGACCCAACTGACGCAATATGCCATGACTTTGGCCGACAATATCAAAACATTGCCTGGAACGGCAGATGTCGACTATTCCAGTGAACAATACGGACCGGAAATCGTGATAAAATTTGATCCGGCCCGGGCTGGCGAAGTTGGGATTGATGCGACCGCGACGGGTAACGTCATTCAGATGGCATTCCTGGGAATTGTCACCAAAAACATGTTTACCGCCGGGGGCAATGACTATAAAATCCGGGTACAGATGCCGGAAGGATCGCGCCGCGATATCAACGACGTGGCCAATTTGCGGGTATCGACCAAAACGGGTGCGTTTGTCCGTTTGGGGGACGTAGCGGAGGTAAGCCTGTCTTCCGGCCCGACCCAGATCGACCGGGAAGACCGGCAACGCCAAGTTATCGTCTATTCCAACGCAGTCGGGATTTCTGTCGGAGATCTCATGCAAAGCGTCGAGGCGATGATTCCTTCGCTAAACTTGCCGCTGGGCTATTCCTATAAATTTATCGGCCAGGCCAAACAGATGTCTGACGCGTTCGGTGAAATCGCCAAAGCGCTGGTTCTGGCGGTCATCCTGATTTACATGGTATTAGCCGCCCAGTTCGAAAGTTACATCCATCCGCTGACCATCATGCTGTCGCTGCCGTTTGCCTTTATCGGCTCAATACTGGGACTGCTGATGGGTGGGCACACCATCAATATCATGTCGTTGATCGGAATCATCATGCTGATGGGCCTGGTGACCAAAAATGCGATACTCCTGGTGGATTATACAAACCAGCTGCGTGAAGAAGGCGAAGGCGTTCTCGAGGCGTTGGTCAAAGCAGGGTCGGTAAGGCTACGGCCGATTTTAATGACAACTTTGGCGATGATTCTCGGCATGATGCCGCTGGCTCTCGGCATTGGCGCCGGGGCAGAGCTGCGGGCGCCGATGGCGGTTGCCGTTATCGGCGGGCTGATTACTTCGACCCTGTTGACGATGATTATTGTTCCGTTGGCTTATTATCTGATCGACCGGCTGCAGCTCGGCATCAAGCACCGCAAGATGTCGAAGCTTCATCCGGAATGACAGCAGTAACAACTTTGAATGGAGTGTAGTGGATGGATCGCACGGCGGTCATAGAAATCCTCGAAGCCTACCGGGCGGGAGAGGTCGATCAGGCGCAGGCATTGGAAAAACTGACCTGTTTGCCGTTTGAGGACATGGATGATATCAAGATCGATCATCATCGGGCGCTCAGGCAGGGTTTTCCCGAAGTGGTGTTTTGTCCTGGCAAAACCACCGAACAAATCGTGCGCGCGATGAGCGAACTGGCCAGAATCAGCCCGAACGTGCTGGCCAGTCGGGCAACGGCGGAAGTTTACGCTGCGGTGAAAGCGGCGTTGCCTGATGCAGTCTATAACGAACGGGCCCGCCTGGTAATCCTGGAGCGTGAGCCGTTGCCGAAGGACCCGGAGCGGTTCATTCTGGTGATGACGGCTGGTACCGGCGATGTGCCGGTGGCGGAGGAAGCGGCGGCAACGGCTGAAGTTATGGGCAACCGGGTCGAGCGGGTATTCGATGTCGGTGTGGCCGGGATTCACCGACTGCTGGCGCATACCCCGCTGATGCGGCAGGCCAATGTGATCGTAGTTGCCGCGGGGATGGAAGGCGCGCTGGCCAGTGTGGTCGGCGGCATGGTCGATAAACCGGTGATCGCTGTGCCTACCAGTATCGGCTACGGGGCGAATTTCCAGGGATTGTCGGCCTTGCTGGCGATGTTGAACAGCTGCGCCGCCGGAGTGGGCGTCGTGAATATCGACAACGGGTTTGGCGCGGGGCGGCTTGCCGCGATAATCAATCGGTTGAGGTGAAGTTGTGCGGGCAGCGTATTTGGATTGCTTTTCCGGCATCAGCGGCAATATGTTCCTGGGGGCGTTACTGGATGTCGGCCTGCCGGAACCGGTGTTGCGCGATGCGATAGCAAAGATGGACATCAAAGGGTTCGCGATCAAGATCAAACCGGTGGATAAGTGGGGGATCCGGGCTACCCATCTGGATGTGGACCTGACGTCGAAACACCATCACCGTGGTCTTGCCGATATCCTGAAACTGATCCGCGCGGCGGAGTTGCCGGATGCGGTAAAGGACAAGGCATGTCTGGTGTTTGAACGATTGGGCAGGGCGGAAGCAAAAGTGCACGGCATGCCGCTGGAAAAGGTGCATTTTCATGAAGTGGGCGCCGTGGATGCGATCGTCGATATCGTAGGCACGGTGTTCGGCTTTCATTATCTGGGCGTCGAACGGATCTATTGTTCGCCGCTGCGGGTCGGGCGCGGTTTTGTCAAGGCGGCGCACGGCATCATGCCGATTCCGGCCCCGGCCACGGCAGAACTATTGCATGGGATACCCTGGTATCCCGGCGATATCGAAAAGGAACTGGTCACGCCGACCGGCGCGGCGCTGGTGGCAGAGTTGTGCAGCGGTTTCGGCGACCGACCGGGCGGTTTTCTGGCCGATAAGACCGCTTATGGGGCCGGCACCTGGGATTTGGTGATTCCGAATGTGATGCGGCTAAGCCTGGGAACATTGCCCGAACAGAAAAACAACGATGAAATCTGGTTGCTGGAAGCAAATATCGACGACAGCACGCCGGAAGTCATCGCTTACGCCATTGACAAACTGCTTGCCGCTGGCGCCGTGGATGCCTGGATAACGCCGATCATCATGAAAAAAGGCCGTCCGGCCTTTTTGCTGTCGGCTTTGTGCGCGGAAACAGATAAAACCGTGGTAGAGGATGTCGTGTTCGCCGAAACATCAAGCATCGGCGTGCGCTGGCAGCAGGTCCGGCGGACGGTGGCGGACCGCAGCGTGGTGCCGGTCGAGACGGAGTGGGGCACTGTCGGGGTCAAGGTCGCCGAGCGCGATGGTCAGGTGATTAATGCTGCGCCGGAATTCGGCGATTGCCGCCATCTGGCTGAGCAATCGGGCGCGCCGTTGAAAAAAATCTATCAGGCGGCTTTGCAGGCGTGGAACGCGTTGAGAAGATGAATGCACTGACCGGAGCAAAGACTTTCGAGGACTATGTCGCGGCAGTCAAGGCGCTGCTGAGTGCGGCAAGCATAGGTTGGAGCGGCGAGAAACCGGTTCCCTACGGTTTGCGGCTGGATTTGCGGCAGGGCGATGAGACCGCGCCGCTGACGCTGTATTATGGCAAAAAGGGATTTTCGCTGGTACTGGCCGGCAAATCCGGCGTTCTGAAGGCCAAACTGGAAGCTCTTTTGCAACTCGCACCGCCTCCAGCCTCGGTAAGCGAACCGGCATTGTTCGATGCACCGCCAAAATCCGACAAACCGTACGGCTTTGAAACACTGGAGGGATTCGAGTCCGGCTGGATCGGCACCGATGAATCCGGCAAAGGCGATGTTTTCGGGCCGCTGGTGGTGGCTGCAGTGGCTGTCAATCCGATGATCGTGAGCGAACTGGAGCGTATCGGCGTCAGGGACTGCAAGCAGTTGTCCGATAAAAAAGTCGCCGAATTCGCCGCCAAGATCCGCCAGAGCTGTCAGGGACGCCATCAGGAACTGGTGTTGATGCCGAGCCGCTACAATAGCCTGTATGCGGCACTGAAACAAGAAGGAAAGAACCTGAACCACCTGATGGGCTGGGCCCATGCCCGGGTCATCGAAGATACGCTGGCGATCGCCCCTTGCAATTTTGCGATTGCTGACAAGTTCGCCGATGTGCGGTTGATCGAAAACAGACTGATGGTCCGCGGGCGAAGTGTCAAGTTGATTCAGAAGACCCAGGCGGAGCAGAATATTGCGGTGGCAGCGGCCTCGGTGCTGGCTCGCGACAGTTTTCTCAAGGGCTTGTCCGGATTGTCGCAAAAATATGGCCTGGATTTTCCCAAAGGTGCTGGCACGCCGGTTGCCGCTGCGATCAGGTTGTTTGTGGCGCGGCACGGCAAGCAATTATTGACGGAAGTGGGAAAGGTCCATTTTCGCACGTTTGAAGGAGTGCTTTGAAAATGAAGGCAATCGTATTGTTGTCCGGCGGACTGGATTCGACCGTCTGCATGGCGGTGGCACGTGAGCAGGGGTTTGACCCGTTGCCGATCAGCTTCAACTACCAGCAGCGCCATGCGCGGGAAGTCGAATGCGCCCGCAAGGTTGCGGATTATTTTAGAGTTAGCCGGCATTTGGTCATAGATACCAACATGGCGGCGATTGGTGGCAGCGCGCTGACCGACGCTTCGGTCTTCGTGCCTTCCGGTGATGTGGCGCGCCACGATATTCCGGTGACCTACGTGCCGGCGCGCAACCTGATCTTTTTGAGCTATGCGCTGGGCTACGCCGAAGTAACCGGATCCGACCATATTTTTATCGGGGTGAATGCGCTCGATTATTCGGGTTATCCCGATTGCCGTCCAGAATTTATTCAGCTATTTCAGCAACTGGCCGATTATTCGACCAAGGCGGCAGTGGCCGAGGGAAGAAGAATAAAGATTGAAACGCCTTTGATCCAGTTGTCAAAACGGCAGATTGTCGAGTTGGGCGTGAAACTGGGAGCGCCGCTGGAACTGACGACCAGTTGTTACCGGGGCGGTGAGGTCGCCTGCGGCGTTTGCGATAGCTGCCTGCTCCGGCTCAAAGGCTTCGCCGAGGCAGGGCTGACCGACCCGATTGCTTACAGCGGAGGTGACCGGCAATGAAAGACGTGCAAAGCCAGGCGGATCAGCGGGGAATCCCGATCCAGAAAGTCGGCGTCAATGACGTGCATCTGCCGTTCCAGATCAAGACCAAGGCCGGCTCGTTCCAATCGGTGCTGGCCTGTATCCGGCTGACGGTCGATTTGCCGCAGGAATACAAGGGAACCCACATGAGCCGGTTTATCGAAGTGCTAAGCGATTGGCGGCAGAAACCAGTCTCCAACCGGGAAATGGATGCTATGCTGCGCGACATTATGAGCCGTCTGGGGGCGCAAAGGTCGCATATCGAGATCCGTTTCAAGTATTTCATTGAGAAAGTTGCTCCGGTCAGCGGCCTGAAAAGCCTGCTAGACTATGACTGCGTTTTTGAGGGGAATCTGGGTTCAGACGGTCCGCTGGATTTCATTCTGGGACTGTCGGTGCCGTTCACTTCGCTTTGTCCCTGCAGCCGCGAAATTTCCGACTATGGGGCGCACAATCAGCGCGGCGTGATGAAGGTGCGGATCAAGTATGTGCCGGGACGGTTTATCTGGATTGAAGATCTGGTCGAACTGATGGAGCGGCAGGCCAGTTGTCCGGTCTATCCGCTGCTGAAGCGGGAAGACGAGAAGTTTGTCACGGAAACGGCCTACGACAACGCGAAATTCATCGAAGATGTGTTGCGCGACCTGGTGCTGGCGTTGCGTGGGCAGGAAGGCGTGACCTGGTTCGAGGTGGAATGCGAGAGTTTCGAGTCGATTCACAATCATAGCGCCTATGCGTTTCATCAAGAGGGGAATCGGGGCCCGGCATGAGACGGTTGATCGTCAATGCCGATGATTGCGGCTTGCACGAGGCGGTAAACCAGGGTATCCTGCAAGCTCATCATGCCGGCATCGTCAGCAGTACCAGCCTGATGGCGGGCGGCGCTGCTTTCGACCATGCGGTGCCGTTGTTGCGGCAATGCCCCGAACTAGGCGTCGGGGTTCACCTGACGCTGGTTGGTGCCAGGCCCGTGTTGCCGGCGGCGGAAGTTTCGTCCCTAGTCGATGCGGACGGCGTTTTTTTGGCCAGTTATCCTTTGTTTCTGAAGCGTTTGTTGCGCGGAAAAATCCGCCTGGCGGAAGTCGAGCAGGAACTGGCGGCGCAAATCGACAGGATTCGCACGGCCGGCATCCAGCCCTCGCATCTTGACAGTCATCAGCATCTGCACGTGTTACCGGGAATCGGCGGCATTGTGATTTCGCTGGCCCGGCGATTTTCAATCCGGGCGATCCGGATTCCGGCCGAACCGGTTACCTTTTTCGGTGCGACCACGGCAACCTTTGGTCGCTTGACCGGTCGCGGCGGCTTGACGATGTTGGCCAACTTTTTCCGGCAGCAGGCCTCAGCGGCAGGAATCCGAAGCACCGATCATTTTTTCGGCATGCTGGCCGGCGGACAGCTGACAGAACCGGCGATTCTGGCGGTATTGAGGAATTTGCCGCCGGGTGACGCCGAAATGATGACCCATCCGGGGTTTGCCGATCCGACCCTTGCAGCGACATACCGATGGGGCTACCAATGGGAGGCGGAGCGGCTTGCCCTGGCTGCGCCAGCTGTGCGTGCCCTGCTTGCGGAGCGGCAGATCCGCCTGATTTCCTTCCGGGAGTTGTGACATGAATGTTTCGCGATGGCGTGTTGCTGCGCTGACGGCAGTGATTGCCGGCATTTCGCTGGCGGTGCTGTATTGGACGTTCGATGCCAGTACCCTGACCGCGCTAACCCGGTTCCACCCGGCTTCGTTATTGGGCGTACTGCTGGTGATCGCCGTGGGGATGTATTTCGATGCGTCGCGGTTGGTAAGGCTCTGTGCAGTGGCTGATTACCAGGTGTCTTTATCAGCGGCGCTGCGCGTGGTTTTCGGCAATTACTTCCTCGCCCTGCTGACGCCAGGCGCCAGCGGCGGCGCGATGATCCAGGTTCTGTTCCTGAAACGGGCCGGGATTCCTACCGGGACTGCCACAGTCGTCGTGCTGGCCCGTACGATGTTGTCCATTTTTTTCCTGCTGGTCTGTCTGCCTGCTGTTTTTTACTTCGACCCGCAAATCCTGCCTTGGTTCGATCGTCGGGGTGTTGTGCGTATCGCGCTGTTTCTGCTGGGACTGGCAATTGTCGGCATGCTGCTGCTGCGCAGCAGGATTGCCGACCGGTTGGCGGTGGTGACGCTGAAACGACTGCCGATCCGATGGCGGTTTCGCCTGATGAAAGTGTATCGCGACATGCGTGGGGCGCTCGGACTGCTGGCGGCTGCGCCGCTGCAAGTCTTGCTGGCTTTTCTGGAATCGGCGCTCAGCCTGCTCGCGCTGTACGCGATGGTGCCGCTGCTGTTCGCCGGCATGGGTGCCTCGCTGGATTGGCTGTTGGTGATGGGGCGGATGATTTTCATCAACCTGTTGCTTTATTTTGCACCGACGCCGGGCGGCGCAGGCGTTGCCGAAGGCTTGTTCATCAATAGCTACCGTGGCTTTGCGCCGCTGGGTACCGTCGGTGTGACCGCGCTCGGCTGGCGATTGTTCGCCGAATATCTGCCGGCTGGCATCGGCTGTTATTTTACGGTCAAAGTCTTCGGACAGTCTTTTTTTGCCAAAGAAAAACCCAGCCAAGAAGGAGAACGGGAATGAAAATTTTGGTAACCGGCGGCGCCGGGTTTATCGGTTCGCACTCTGTCGATCAATTAATTGACTGTGGTCATCGAGTGGTTGTGGTGGATGACCTGTCGACCGGAACGATGGACAATCTGAACCCTCATGCTGCGTTTGTCAAGCTGAGCATACTGGACGGCGAACTGCTCGAATTGTTCGCACGGGAGAAATTTGACGCGGTACTGCATCTGGCGGCGCAGACGATTGTGGGATCATCGCTGGAACACCCGGACATCGATGCCCGTGTCAATGTACTCGGGACGCTGCAAGTTCTGGAAGGCTGCCGTCAGCATGGCGTGGAGCGGATCATCTTTGCTTCCAGCGCCGCAGTTTACGGCGATACGGCAGAGTTGCCGGTACCGGAGGAAGCGCCAGGACAGCCGGCTTCCTTCTACGGACTGAGCAAACTTACGGCCGAGCGTTATATCCAGATGTATCATGCGTTGTACGGGCAGAAATACCTGATTCTGCGCTACGCCAACGTATACGGGGAGCGGCAGGGGGATCGCGGCGAAGGCGGCGTGGTCAGTATTTTTGCCTCCTGTCTGCGGCGGCGGAGTCGTTTGAGCATCTATGGCGACGGCGGCCAGACACGAGATTTCATTTATGTGGGCGATGTGGCTGCAGCCAATGTGCAGGCAATTTTTTCGCCGCATACGAACCGGATTCTGAATGTCAGCACCCAGACCGAAACTTCGGTCAATCAGCTGGCGAATTTGTTTGCTGAGATTTCTGGCGAGACGGCTTTACCGATTTATCAACCGGCCCGTGCCGGCGATATCCTGCGCTCGATGCTGCGCAACCGTGAGGCCTGCGACGCGCTGGACTGGCAACCGAAGACCGGGTTGCGCCAGGGCCTGGCCCGTACCTATGAAGCATGTGGGAGGACTGAACCTTGAGACGCTTAGGCGCAGAATTCTTTTGTGTGTTGTTTATCGCCCTGTTTATCATGTTTTTCCAGCTGGGCAGCTATCCGCTGCTGGACCCGGACGAGCCGGTCTACGCACAGACGCCTCGCGAGATGCTGGCCGCTGGCGATTTGTTGTCGCCGCGGATTTACGGCAATTATTGGTATGACAAACCGCCGATGTATTATTGGCTGGTTGCGGCCGCCTCGAAAATCTTCGGCATGGGAGAATTTGCCGCACGGTTTCCTTCCGCCCTGTTTGCGGTGACAGGCGCGCTATTTCTGTTCTTTTCGATTTCGCGCCTGTTCAATGTGCGGGTTGCATTCTTTAGCGCGCTGGTGCTGACGACCAGTCTGGAATACTTTTATCTCGGCAAAGCCGCAGTGACTGACATGACGCTGAATTTGTGCCTGATGATCTCCCTGTTGTCATTCCTGGAAAAGCGGTACTGGCTGTTTTACCTGTTTGCCGCGTTGGCGGTGGTGACCAAAGGCCCGATCGGGCTGTTCTTCCCGGGTGCAATCGTTTTCCTTTATCTTCTGTTAATGAATCGATGGCGGGAATTGCCCAGGATGTCGATTGTATCGGGAACGCTTCTGTTTGCGGCGGTGGCGGCGCCCTGGTATCTGCTGATGACCTACTATCATGGTTCGGCTTTTGTTGAAACATTTCTCGGCTTCCATAACGTGACCCGGTTTACTTCGCCCGAGCACGCTTCCGGCGCAGTGTGGTACTATTTCATTCCGGTTCTGATTGTCGGCTTTTTTCCCTGGACGCCGATCCTGTTTCAGTCGCTTTGGTCAGCCCTAACCAGCAACAGTCGGGAGCGCCCGCTACTTTTGTTTTTCATTGTATGGGCAGCCGTCGTATTTCTTTTCTTTTCAATTTCGGCAACCAAACTGGTGTCCTACATTTTGCCGATGTATCCTGCGCTGGCGGTAATCGCCGGCTGGTATATAGAGAAAATGATAGAAACAGGCCGCAGCAGGCCGCGTGTTGCTGTGATGCTGATTACGCTGCTGATGGGTTCGGCGCTCATTTTCGGCTTGTTCAAGGCGCTTGACACCATGCCCTATCTGGAGGCCGGCGTGCTTGGCTGTTCTGCAGTTATCCTGGCCATGACTTTGCTGACGGCGTTTTTCACCTGGCGACGAAGCACCGGCAGTGCGGTGGCAGTGCAAGTAATCGGTATGTCGCTATTTGTTACGGTTGTCACCGGTTTGTTGATGCCAGCCCTGTCGCCGCATTTTGCCTCGCGGGAACTGTCAGCGGAATTCCTCCGTCATTACGACGGGACTTCCACCCTACACGTCCAAAAGTTCCTTCAACCCGGCGTCGCGTTTTATGCGGAAATATTCGGACCCGAATTCAAGACCGGCGAACAGCTGAGTGCTTTGCTGCGACGGGGAGAAACGGGCTATGTGTTGGTACAGCGCAAAATGTATGAAAAATTGCCGCCTCAGGACCGGCAAAGGCTGGTCGAGTTGGCGGCAACTGCGGATAAACTGGTGATGAGAATCCGTTAATACGCTATCGATGCTTAGGAGAGCAAAGTTTCCGGTTCTTCGGTTGAAGGAGTCGGATAAAAGAATTGGATGAACTCCGGCCGGAAGGTATCGCGTGATAAAGTCTGCAGCAGCGTGTCGGTGATCGCCGATTCGAACTGAACCAACTCGGACAAATCAATACTGGCGTCTTCAACGATGACAATCAGGTAGGGACGGGCTTCCGGCGCGTCGGCCGGCACCGTGCTGCGGTCGAGCGGCATGCCGGGGATGATGCGCAGCGTTGCCACGTATTCCCCCGCAGCGTCATGGACTGCACCGCGATAGATGTTGAACCAGAGGGTTTTGGCGACTTTAAGGCTAAGATTGCCGGTTTCGAAAGCTAACATGACATTACCTCTTTCTGAATTTCTAAGTTTTTCCCTGCTATTATAGCACGAGCGGACAGTACTCGCATAAGTGGGAGCTGGCTGCGGCGAGAAATTTTTCGCAGAACCAGTTCTTTTCAACTGGATATTCGATATACAGTTTGTCAATGAAGATGGTAACAAGCGCATTAAATTTCTGTATGATTACACTATCGTTTTGCAGGGAAATAAAAATGCTTGTGGAATAAATAACAATGTCAGTAATATTGGCAAGGTTTTTTCAGGGGAGGCGATGCTTGCTTTCGGTCATGTCGTATCGGTCATAGGGAAAACATATTGAATCAGGAGGTTTCACATGAAAAAATCGTTTGCACTTCTCGTGGTATGTATGCTGGTAATCGGACTGTTGGCCGGCTGCGGCGGCGGCGACAAAAAACCGGCGGCTCCGGCGGCTCCGGCAGCTGACAAGAAAGTCTTCGTTAACATTGCAACCGGTGGAACAGCAGGCGTTTATTATCCGCTGGGCGGCGCCATGGCTGAAATCTTCAATAAGAATATTCCCGGCATGAATGCCAGCGCGCAGAGCACAGGCGCTTCCGTTGCCAACATCAACCTGATCAAGGACGGCAAAGTGGAATTGGCGCTGGTCCAGAACGATATCGCCTACTATGCGGCGAACGGCACTGAAATGTTCAAAGACAAAAAAGTTGAAGCGATCCAGGGCATTGCTTCGTTGTACAATGAAACCATCCAAATCGTAACGATCGAAGGCAAAGGAATCAAAACCGTTGCCGACCTCAAAGGCAAGCGGGTTGCCGTAGGTGCGCTGGGAAGCGGCACCGAGGCCAATGCCCGTCAGATCATGGAAATCTTCGGCATTACCTATGCTGACATCAAACCGCAATATCTGTCCTTTGGCGAAGCTGCCAACGGCCTGAAAGACGGCAACATCGACGTCGCGTTCGTAACTGCCGGTGCTCCGACTGCAGCGATTCAGGATATCGCGGCCCAGCACAAGGTCGCGTTGGTCAGCATTCCTGCCGACAAAGCGGATGAACTGATCAAAAAATATCCTTTCTATGCCAAGCAGGTCATCAAAGGAAAAACATATCCTACGGTGGAAGGCGATGTAACAACCGTTGCAGTTAAGGCGATGCTGGTCACCAGTTCCAAAGTGGACGCCGATCTGGTTTATAAAATGACCAAGGCTCTCTATGGCAATCTTGACCGGATGAAAGCCGCTCATGCACTGGGCGCCAATATCCAGAAAGCTACTGCGCTTGAAGGTATGGGAATCAAAGTTCACGCTGGCGCGGACAAGTTCTTTAAAG
This sequence comes from uncultured Veillonellaceae bacterium, assembly GCA_964579955.1. Taxonomy (GTDB): domain Bacteria; phylum Bacillota; class Negativicutes; order UBA1444; family UBA1444; genus UBA1444. The sequence goes on from CAZOJA010000011.1 coordinate 22,987, forward strand.
AAAAGTAATCCGCCACTTTCCAGTTGAGTCAATGATGAGCCGGGAATCGCTTGCGGTTCCCGGCATTTTGCGGGTGGGTCTTGTTGATTTTGCAGCGACAGTTATTATTGTTGGTTTTTCTTTGCATTATTGGCCTTTCCCTTGCCGGTTGTTTACCGCAAGAGCGTTTGGTCATCGAATCGCCTGGGCATGCTGAACGGTCAATCTCCTTGGAAAAAAGCAGAGTTTTTTCCTTGCGATATACACATTCGGTAGAAAAAACGCCAGTCGTCGAAACGTTTCAGGTCTTGGCTGATGGTAAACTGCGGTTGATTTCTACAGCAGATCGGAAGAGCACACGTCTG
>CAZOJA010000012.1:0-22525 GCA_964579955.1 uncultured Veillonellaceae bacterium
CCAGATCGAATTCGAAGCGGAACCACGTCATTGATACAAAAAAACGACCGGAGCGGCGGCTCCGGTCGTTTTTTTGTATCTTTCATTATCGGTCAAAAAAAGGACTTTTTCCTGAAACTGAAATGGGGATGCCATAGGCAATCCGAACTTCCTTATCATCAAACAGGTTGAGATTGATCGCCGCCCGCCCCAAAGTAAACATAATCCGGTTATCGACATGATGCAGTGCGGCAATGCTGACCGCCGAACCGAGGGCGATACCGAGATCGCCGATGCTGATCGCACACAAGCCGTTATTCTTCAGATTTTCTTCACAATCCTTATATCCGCAGAAACCACAGGGTCTTGGACCCAGTGGTTTGACACGCTGTCCCAGCAGCAGGACCACGGCGGCTTTATCGACATTGCCGGCATCTCGATCAAAATTGGGCAACCCGTTGTCTTCCTGGACGATACGCCGCATTTCGGCCGCCAGTTGATCCTTTACCTTGGTCCGCGCCGCAACAACGACCAAGTTGTCGACTCCCTTGGCTTTTGGCGCTGTCCGGGCCGCCAGAGCCATCAGTTCGACCACCTGGTCAACTGCCCTTGCTTCCATTTCTGCGCTCTTGGTTATCATTCACTTCGCCTCCCCGTTCTTGCTATGTCAGGCAAGTTTTACCACTGATACCCCGGTTCCGCCTTGATTGATCTCAGCAATCGTGATGCCTTTTACCCGGGGATGCGCCGTCAGAAATGCCTGCACTCCTTTGCGCAAAGCGCCGGTTCCCTTGCCGTGGATAATGGAAACGGAATCCAGTCCAGCCAGTACGGCATCATCGATGTATTTTTCCAACACATAGGACGCCTCTTCGTTATTCATGCCGCGGATATCGATTTCCCGCGATACCGGCTGCATTTTTTCCGTCGATAACTGGCGCGCCTGCCGCTGCGGTTCGATGTTTTTTTGTTCAGACCGCTTCAGCACACGGCACTGGTTGCGGGGAACGGTCATTTTCAGCGCGCCCAGTTGTACCACGGCGGAATCCCCGTCTACGGACAGCACGGTCCCTTGCTGTCCCAGATTGGCGACCAGCACAACCGAACCCTTTGCCACTTTGGCGGCGGCATCGGTTTCATAGGCGACAGGTGTCGCGACTGAGTCCAGCGGATTTAGCTCGCTGATTTTTTCGCGGATTCTGCGACGGGCGCTATCCACGCTTTCTTGCAACGCTGAAGCGCCTCCCGACGAATAATGTTGCTTCAGGTCACGGATTACCGCTTCGGCTTCCAAGCGGGTCTGACGCATCAGTTCATCGGCTTCGGCGCGTGCTTTGATCAAAGCTTCCTTTTTCTTGATTTCCCAGGTCTGCTTCTCGCGTTCGATGATTTGGCGCAGTCGCGCCGATTCCTGGCGTAATGCCGCCGCTTCCTGCCGCTCCTTTTCGCTGGCTCGCTTGTGTTCTTCCATGACTGACAAAACGGTTTCGAATTTTTGATGTTCACCGCCAGCCAGAATTTTCGCTTTTTCCACTAGTTCCTTCGGCAGACCGAGACGTTGTGATATCGCGAAAGCGTTACTGCTGCCGGCAACGCCGATCAACAAACGATACGTCGGCCGCAACGTTTCGATATCGAATTCCACCGAAGCGTTTTCGACACCGTTCTGGGTATAGGCAAACGCTTTTAATTCGCCATAATGGGTCGTAGCGATCGTGCGGATGCCTTGTTCGCGCAAATGCTCAAGAATCGCCATCGCCAGGGCGGTTCCCTCTTCGGGATCGGTTCCGGCGCCGATTTCATCGATCAGCACCAGACATTTCGGCGTCACTTGCGACAGGATGCGGACAATGTTTGTCATGTGGCCGGAAAACGTGCTGAGCGATTGTTCGATGCTTTGTTCATCGCCAATATCGGCGAAGATATTTTCAAACACGGTAAGTGTAGACTCTGCGGCAGCCGGTACAAACAGACCCGACTGCACCATCAGGCTGAGTAATCCGAGCGTTTTCAGCGCGACTGTCTTGCCGCCGGTGTTGGGCCCGGTGATCAACAACGTGTTGAATTCGCCGCCGAGCCTGATATCGATCGGCACGACCGTGGCAGCCGGAATCAAAGGATGGCGGGCCCGTCGCAGATCCACCCTTCCTTCGGAGTTGACCTCCGGTTTGATCGCGTGCATTTCAAAGGCCATTCGAGCCTTGGCGAAGACAAAATCGAGCTGTGCCAGAATATCGCAATTGGCCTCGATTACATCGGCCGACGCTGAAATCTGCAGCGATAATGCAAGCAATATTTTCTCCACTTCTGTCTGCTCGGCTGAAATAACGCCCTTGAGATCGTTGTTCAGATTGACCAGCGCCATCGGTTCGATGAATACGGTCGCTCCACTGGCCGATTGGTCGTGCAATATGCCGGGGAACTGATGACGATATTCCTGTTTGATCGGAATCACGTAACGATCGCCGCGCATGGTGTAAAGCGCATCCTGGAAATAGGTCTTGTATTGTGAAGACCGCAGGATCGAATCGAGCTTGTCCTTGATCCGTCCCTGTATTACGCGGATTTCCCGCCGCAACTGCCCCAATTTTTCACTGGCGTCATCCTTGACCGAACCGTTGTCATCAATTGAGCGCTCGATCATGAACTCGCTGTTGCGCAATACCGTCAACCCCTGAACCCAGGGTTCCAGTCCGCCGATATGCTCGGCATAGTCGACAAAGAAGCCCTTCAACAGGCGGACGGCCCGCAGGGTTGAGCCGACTGCCAGCAATTCCTCTCCGGACAGGCCGCCGCCAACTCTGGCACGTCCCAAAATCTGGCGCAGGTCGCGAATACCGCCGAGCGGTATCGAGGGGGCCTGCCGCAAGACGCGGACCGCATCTTCGGTCAGCGCCAGGTTGCTTTCCACTGTTTGCAGTTCGGACGAAGGTTGCAAGGCTTCCGCCAGTTCGCGGCCTCGTTGCGTGGCGACGAAACCTGCCAATCTGGTGATGATTTTGGCGTATTCGAGGGTACGTAAGGCTGCAGGGTCCATGGTTATTCCTCCGGTTGACTCATAATACCCCGCGGAAGTAATGTCCGCGGGTGATTTCTCCATGCTCGGCCTCGACTATTTCCTGTTCGCTCAACCCGGCAACGCCTGCGGCAATCGCCTGGCGATAGGCTCTGGTGATTTTCGCGATTTCGGATGGTTTCATCGCACAGCCTTCTATCCTGATCCGCGCGATACCCGCCTGGGCAAACTTAGCTACATGCGGCAGCATGGAAAGCTCTTTGCCATTTAGGATATGCATGCGACAAGCATCGTCGGAAAGCAGCGGAAACGATTCTTCCTTGCGGTCATGCAAGCGGTATTCCCCCTGATGACAAGGTGCGTTGCACCGACCTTCATCGGCTTTGGAAAGATAGGATCCGGTGGCGCAAAACTCGGAGACCATCAGCGTCAACTGTCCATGAACCAGGCACTCCAGCGGCAACAAACTCTGCTGCGCCAGTTTTTGGACTTGCCCCAGCGTCAATTCGGGCGACAAGGTTGCGCTCACGGCGCCTTGCTCACGCACAAAGGCCAACGACTGTGCATTGAACAGATTAAGCGGATAGTCGGCATGAACCGCCAGGTCCGGATACATCCCGCACATTGCCATAGAACCCAGATTGGCCACACTGACGGCATCGGGTCGCATTTGTGAAAACCATTCCAGCTGCGCCTCCGCCGCAGCGCGGTTGGCATCGCGAATAATCCGCGGCAGGCAGAACGCCACTTTCTTCTGCTGTTTGTGAACACTCTCGAGCATTTGTTCATAGTCGGCTCGCTGAAACCGCTGTCCATGAAACCGTTCGCCGCTGACAACGATCCAGTCTGCTCCCTCAGAAAGAGCCGCGGCGGCTTGTTCGTGCGTGTCGACTTTTACGACGAGTTCCAATCTGTCGGGCAGTCTCACCGCCGGAGGCAATGAAGGCAACGACAGCGCTTTGTCGAGCGGTGGCCGTTTAAACGGTTGCAATCGCTCCGCTTCCAGCGACTCTATGCAGCGGCGACGTGCGTCATTGATCTCGGAGAGCGGCGCCATCAAAGCCCCCTGAATGTCGGCAGCAAATTGTTCCAGCGCGAACGGCGTATTACCGAGGCGTGAACATTGCGCTTCCAGCACCTCCGTGGTTAAAGGCCGGTTTCGAGCCGGCTGGACAATGAACGACGTTTCGGCAACGGCGATGTTCCCGGCCCGGTCACGCACCTCGATCCGAAGCGGTTTTTCGGCTACCGCACTTACCGTCATACTGATTGGAATCCGTCGACGCGCATGCGGTTTGGCAAACCAGGAACGCACCTTTGCCGTCAGCTGCGCGTCAAAGACTTTGAATACCCTGTCCCCCGCCCGAATCGCCTCACGCGAGTACACGGCAACTTCCTGGCCGGCAACGGCCGACTCCACCGGTTCTTCCGCCAGCAGCATCGGCCCGACTTCGATCGAAACCCTTCCGCCGACCTTGACCCAGGCTTCGATAATATCGCCCTGCGCCAGCGGACCTTCAAGCTTAAGGTGAAGCAGGCGCTGCTCCGGCGAATAAGCGGTGGCCCTGCCGATCAAGACGCCCCGGTTATTGGGCCGACGGTCGCTCATCATTTCGCGTCCGTTCTTTTCCAGCAAATGTGCGGACGTAAATCCCCGATTAAAGATTTGCTCGAGATCGCGCAAATCTTCCTTGGGAACATGATAATTCTTCGAGTCGGCGACCGCCCGGTCAATCGCCCGACGATATGCATCAACAACCACAGCAACATATTCGGCCCGCTTCATCCGGCCTTCAATCTTAAAACTGACCACTCCGGCATCAATCAATTCAGGCACGAATTCTATGGTCTGAAAGTCACGCGGACTCAGCAGATATTCACCGATTTCCCTGCCTGCCAGCGCATCCTTGCCCTCAGCATCCAGCAACCGGTACGGCAGACGGCAAGGCTGGGCGCAGCGTCCACGATTGCCGCTTCGACCGCCGATCATGCTGGACATCAGGCATTGCCCCGAATAACAGATGCATAAAGCCCCGTGAACAAACGTCTCAATCTGACAACGGGCCCGGCTGCTGATCGCTTTTATTTCTGGCAATGAAAGCTCGCGTGACAGGATTACCCGCTCAAAACCGTAGTCGGCCAGCAGATTGACGCCAGCCAAATCGTGGGCGGTCATCTGCGTACTGGCGTGAATCGGCAGTCGCGGCGCGATATGTTTGGCCACCCTGGCTACACCGACGTCCTGCAATATTGCCGCATCAGCGCCGATATCATACAACGTGCGCAAATACTCTTTCAGAACAGGCAATTCCGCATCATCAAGCAGGGTGTTTACCGTCACATAAACCTTTACCCCCAACAAATGCGCCTGCCGGATATTCTCCGCCAGTTCGTCGGTGGCAAAGTTGTCGGCGTACTGCCGGGCGCCAAATTGCTGCCCGCCCAGATAAATCGCGTCCGCTCCGGCTTCGACCGCAGCGGAGAAAGCTTCCCGGTTTCCAGCCGGCGCCAATAATTCAATCATCGCTATTCCTCAACTTCACTTTACCTGTTTCACCATCGCCAGCAGTTGTTGATAGTCTTCCTGCAGGCGCAAATAATCGTCCGTCAGGTTCAGACCGGCCAAGGTCGCAATCCGGGTCGGCGACAGACTGGGATAACTGCGTTCGACCTGCCGCAAACGTTCATCGAAGATTGCGGCGATCCTCTGTACGCGGTCCGGTTCTGAATCTCCACGGATAGTATAACTCTCGCCGCCAATGGTTACGGTGACCCGGTATCGTTTCTTTTCCATACAACGCCTCCCAGCAAACAGCTAGACCTAGACACAATGATATTAAATATTTTGTTCGACTTATGATTCCCGTATTCCTGCGTGTCGCAGCAAATTAAAGAGGACCGGGGCAGTGCCCGACCCTCTTGTGTTCGACGTTCGACTTGCTTTAGCTGCGCAACTTGGCCGAAAAAGTAGTCTCCAGATGCTGAATCAGCTTTGTCAGCGGTGCATCGACTTCTTCATCCGTCAAGGTCCGGTCCGCCGCCTGATATACCAAGGAAATCGCCAGACTGCGCGTGCCTTTTTCCACCCGGTCGCCGGCATAGACGTCGAACAGGCGGGATTCGGCAAGCAATTCTCCGCCGGCGCTGCGGACTTCTGTCAGTATAGCGGCGGCAGGTATGCTATCCGCAAGAACCAGGGCAATGTCGCGACTGATCGAAGGATACTTCGGAAGTGGCGAATAAGCCTTCGCTCCGTTGGAACAATGAGGTGCCAGATCCGTCAGATTGATTTTGAACAGATACACTGGACGGCCGATGCCGAAGGCCTCCTGAACGCTGGGATGCAGTTCCCCCACCGTCGCCACGCTATGCCCATCAATAATGAAATCGGCCTGTTTGCCCGGATGCAACCAGGGAACTGAACTTGCGGCAATCTTGCATTCATCGATGCCAAAACCGCCAAGCAATGCTTCCACTACGCCTTTCGCATCAAAGAAGTCCACATTCTGCCGACTATGGCACCATTCCGCCCCATCGCGCCGTCCTACCATCGCGCCGCATAAGCGGATGACTTCCTCCGGATGCGAATCTAACGGCAAACTTATCGCATGATGCGTTGTGCCAACCTCATAGAGTTTCAGGTCCTCGTTCTTGCGAGACAGGTTGCGGGCAACCGTTTCCAGCAGTCCCGCCATCAAGGTCGTTCGTAAGATCGGAAACTCGTCGGTGATGGGGTTCAGAATGGGGATCGCATTTCGCAGCTGACTGTCGTCAGGCAATCGCAGATGCTCAAAAAACGCCGGGTGGGAAAAACTGAACGACAAGGTTTCGAAAAAGCCGAATCCAGTCATCAGGTCGCGTGCCCGGTCCACCAGGTTTTGTTGCCGGGACATGCCGCCGGCGTGCAGCGGTCCTGTCGGCCGCGTCGAGGCGATATTGTCGTAACCGTAAATGCGCGACACTTCTTCGGCAATGTCCACCGGACCGGTAACATCTTGCCGCCAGGTCGGCGCTGTCACCTGGATCGATTCCGCCCCGGCCTTGACTGAGAACTCCAGTTTCTTCAGAATATCCGTCATCGTGTCGGCGGCAATGTCCGAACCGAGATAACGATTCACCCACTGCGGCGTAAACTCGAACTGCGCCGGTAGAATTGCCTTGGGATAAACATCGATCATGCCTGGTACGACGTCACAGGCGCCCATATCGGACAGCAGCTGTGCAGCCCGGTCCAGCGCCAACGGGATCGCCGCCGCATCGATTCCCCGTTCAAACCGGCCGGAGGCCTCCGAACGCAATCCCAGGCCTCTTGAGGTGCGGCGGACATTGGGCCCGTAAAATGCGGCAGCTTCCAGGAGTACGGTTTTGGTGGAGGCGGAAACTTCGGTCGCCAGACCGCCCATTACGCCGGCCAGTCCCACCGGCTGCAAAGCATCGGCAATCACCAGCATTTCAGAGTTCAGTTCCCGTTTGATCCCGTCAAGCGTGGTAAGTCTTTCTCCGTCGACCGCCCGACGAACGATAATGCTATGCTTGGCCAACAGGCTGTAATCATAGGCATGCATCGGCTGGCCCAGTTCCAGCATCACGAAGTTTGTCACATCGACCACATTGCTGATCGGCCGCATACCGGCAGCTTGCAGCCGGTGTTGCATCCACAGCGGCGATTCGCCGATCCGTACGTTGGTCAGAATTCGGGCGCAAAATCGCATGCAAAGATCGGGTTCGCGAATTTCAATCGTTGCCAGGTCGGTGGCCCTACCCTGCCCTTTTTCCGCAAAAGTCAGCAACGGTTTAACCGCTTTGCTGTTTGACAACACACCAATTTCGCGGGCCAATCCCATCATCGAGAAACAATCGGCGCGATTCGCCGTCAATTCAAATTCCAGCGTCACGTCATCCAGTCCCATGACAGGGCGGATATCGGCGCCCAGCGGGGTTTCGGCCGGCAAGACATAAATCCCTTCCCTTTTTTCCGGTGCAATGATCTTGGTGTCACCGAGGATTTCTTCGGCCGAACAAAGCATGCCTTCGGAAATCACGCCGCGAAAATCTGCGGCGGAGATGGTTTTTCCATCAGCCAACACGGCGCCGTCCAAGGCTACCGGTACGATTTGCCCTGCACGCACATTGGTCGCAGCGGTAACGATTTTCACCGTTTTTCCGCCCAAATCGAGCAAACATACCGACAGCCGTTCTGCGTTCGGATGTGGGTCGACACTGGTAATCAAACCTGTCACTATATTTCGCAATCCTTCGCACGGACGGTCGATCCCTTCAACCGGAATACCGGCCATCGTCAGTCTGTCTGCCAACAATTCAGGCGCTTCGTCAAAGTTCACATAGTCTTTCAGCCATCTCAGCGGAGCCCGCATCTTGCAATTCCTCCCTTAGAAACGGCGCAAAAAGCGCACGTCGTTTTCATAGAACAGCCGCATGTCATCAATCCCGAACGCCAGCATCGCAATCCGCTCGACTCCCATACCGAACGCGAACCCGCTGACCTGCGCCGGATCATAATTGCTCATTTCCAAAACCCGCGGGTGAACCATGCCGGAGCCGAGGATCTCGAGCCAGCCTGTCCCTTTACAGACACGGCAGCCGCTTCCTTTGCAGATGACACAGGAAATATCCACTTCGGCGCTGGGTTCGGTAAATGGGAAATAACTGGGACGAAACCGCACTTTCACACTATCGCCGAAGATTCCCTGGCAGAACAGCTCCAGTGTCCCCTTTAAATCGGAGAACCGGATGTCCGGCCCGACGACCAGCCCTTCCACCTGTTGGAACATCGGCGAATGTGTCGCATCATAGTCGCGTCGATAGACCTTGCCTGGCGCAATCATCCTTATCGGTGAGTTCGGCGGCTTGGACTGCATTGTGCGAACCTGCACCGGCGAAGTGTGGGTCCGCAGCAAGAATTGTTCCGTAATATAAAAGGAATCCTGCATGTCGCGGGCTGGATGATCCGGCGGCAGATTCAGCGCCTCAAAGTTGTAATAGTCGCTTTCGACTTCCGGACCTTCTTCGATGTCAAATCCCATCTGCAAGAACACCGCTTTGATCCGGTCCAGCGCCAGCGTAAGCGGATGACGGCGACCGCGTTCCAGGGTCCGGCCCGGCAACGTCACATCGATTTTTTCGGCTTCCAATCGCTTGCTTAAAGCAATCTCTTTGAGCAACGACATTCGGTCATTCAAGGCAGCTTCGAATTCTTGCCGCAAATCATTGACCAACTGGCCGATACGCGGACGTTCCGCCGGGTCCATCGCGCCCATGCCGCGCAATACAGCCGTCAGGTCGCCTTTTTTTCCCAATACGCGGACCCTGAGTTCATTGAGTGCGCCAACCTCTTGCGCGAGTTCCAGTTCCCGGAATGCCGCTTCCCGGATTCGTCGCAATTCCATTTCCATGTTCATCGCTCCCCTTCAAGTCAACATTGAAAAATAAAAGACTTTCAGCCCACCAGGGGCGAAAGTCCAGTTTCGCGGTACCACCCATTTTATCACTCAACGCCTTTAACGCAGGCTCTACGTCCAGTCTAACCGCCAATGACGGTTCAACTAGTCCCTCAGGAGTGAACTTCGGCTGACGCTCCGGCTGCTGCTCTCAATCTGCGGCAGTAGCTCCCTGTCAACGTGCGTATCCAGCGTACTCTTTCCTTCATCGGTTTGACAATCATTGCAATGACAATTCTTTTAACTGCTTATACACCAGATAAGCGGCAATAGAACCTGTCGCCTCGAAGATTTTCCAATAGAAATCAGCGGTTTCCAAAATCGCAACACTTCCTCTCCGACTAGTGACACCGGATCGGGACACGCTACGAAATAATTATAACACAGTGAACAATCCTATGACAAGGATAAACCGCGTTGCCGCGCTGCCTCAAACAAAATAACGGCCGTTGCCGACGCCACGTTCAGCGATTCGGCCTTGCCAACCATCGGAATCGCAATCGCCCGTGTGTGAGCGATACGAAACGATTCACTGACCCCGGCTCCTTCATTGCCAAACACAACTGCACAAGCCTTGGTCCAATCAATCTTCAAATAGTTTTCAGCGGAAACAGCATCAGCGATGTAAACCGGTGTTCCCAGCAAAGAAAAGAAATCAAGACATTGCCGCACAGTGGCGCAATATGTGGGGATATGAAACAACGATCCCATTGTGGCGCGCACTGTCTTGCCTGCGTATAAATCGGCGCATCCCGGCGTCAGGATCAGGCCTGCCACTCCGGCAGCGTCGGCATTGCGAACAATTGTTCCGACATTTCCCGGATCTTGTACAGCATCGAGAACCACCCAGGGCAAATTATGTTTTATGAAAAGGTCTCGATTGATCTCGGACAATTCTCTCCGTTGCTGTCTGCAAACCGCCGCAATCCCCTGAGGCGCATCCGTCTCAGCGATTTTTTTGAACAAGGCCGGCGAGATTTTATAAATCGGAATTCCTTTAGCCGTAACCGTTTCGACAAGTTTCGCTACTTGAGTCAACTCCGCTTGCCCATCGCAAACGAACACGTGTTCTATATGCCATAGCGCCGCCAACGCCGCTTCCAGCAAGTGAATTCCTTCCAACAGGAACATCCCGGTCTCGTCGCGATACTTTTTTAACCGCAAGGCTGCTGCAAATTTGATCTGTTTGTTATCCGGGCTGATGATCGCTTGTATCATGCAAGAACCTCCAACTTTTGCAAACCTTCAGTCGAGCCGATGACAATCAGCACGTCCGATTGCTGGATCACCTCTGTCGGTTGCGGTGGAACGATCAATCTGTCATGACGTTTGATGGCCACGACATTCACGCCGTATACCGCCCGCATGTTGCTTTGCAGCAAAGACTTTCCGACGAACAGTTCCGGTGCGGTGACTTCGACCAGGCTCAGGTTGGGGGACAGCTCTATATAATCCAGCACATTGCTCGATATCAGGCTATGTGCCACACGTTGCCCCATATCACGCTCCGGATAGACCACTCTGTCCGCGCCGATCTTTTCCAACATCTTGCCATGCAAAGCATTGCGGGCTTTAGCGATAATAAACGGCACCCCCATGTCTTTGACCAACAAGGTTGTCGCCACGTTGGCCTGAACATTTTCGCCGATGGCAACGACCACCGCGTCGAAATTTCGCAAACCAAGCGCATTCAACGCGGATTCGTCGGTTGTGTCCGCTTGCACCACGTGGGTTACCTGGTCACTGATTTTTTGCACCCGCTCTTCATCGGCATCGATGGCCAACACGTCATGGCCGAGTTGCTGCAGTGTCAGCGCTACGCTGGTACCAAACCGACCAAGTCCGATCACAGCGAACTGCTTTTTCATCCGGTTCATGCTGATCCCTCCTGCTAGCCAATGATAATTTTCCCGTCAGGATATTGAACATGCACTTTTCGAGTACGCATTGCGATGGCCAGTGCCAATGTCATTGGACCGACCCGTCCGGCAAACATCATGAAGATGATCCATGCTTTGCCGGGATTGCTTAAAAATGGTGTGATCCCCGTACTTAAACCTACTGTGCCGAAAGCGGACGTCACTTCGAACAGGATTGCCAGGAAACTGACCTGTTCGGTAATTGTCAGGGCCATTGTCACAATAACCACAAGCATAAAGGAAATGAGCAGAATGGAAAAAGCCTTGTAAATATATTCTTTCGGAATGCGCCGACCATAACACTCCGCATCCTGTTTGCCCCGTATCAGCGCAACGATGGCAAACAGCAGGACGGAAGCCGTCGAGGTTTTGATTCCGCCGCCGGTCGAAGACGGCGAAGCGCCGATAAACATCAGAAGAATCAACAGGAACAGGGTTCCATCATACATTTTTCCGATATCGATCGTGTTATAACCGGCCGTTCTTGGGGACACCGACTGAAATAGACTGCCGAGGACTTTTCCCTGCAGCGACAAACCGCCTAAAGTGTTTGGATTTGCATATTCAAACAGGAAAATAAGACAGGCGCCGATTGCAATTAACCAACCCGATGCAATCAAAACAATTTTACTGTGCAGGGAAAACTCTTCAAATGAGCGGCTGGACCAGATATCGTGCAAAACCGGGAAGCCAATCCCTCCCAAAATGATCAGCCCGCAAATCAATACATTGACAGCAATATGTTCCACATAAGGCGTCAGCCCGCTAAACGGGCCGTTGACACTGCCAAACAGGTCAAACCCGGCGTTGCAGAAAGCAGACACCGCATGCCAATACCCGAAGTATACACCCTGCCAGCCCAGTTCAGGAAACCAGAATAACGCCAACAACGTTCCGCCGACAAATTCGATCAACAACGTGATTTTTATGATGTACACCGTTAACCGGACAACTCCGGAAACAGAAAGTTGATTGAGCGCTTCCTGCATCAGCAGCCGTTCTTTCAGACGGATTTTTTTTCCAACCAACAAAGCAAACAAGGTCGACATCGTCATGATGCCAAGACCGCCAGCCTGGATCAGCACCAGGATCACCGTCTGTCCGAAAAGGGAATAATGAGTGCCGGTATCATGAACAATCAGACCAGTGACACAAACGGCAGAAGTCGCGGTAAACAAAGCATCAATGAATGCAGTGCCTTCCCCCGACCGACTGGACATTGGCAGACTGAGCAGCAAAGCGCCGAACAGAATCAGGCTGGCAAAGCCCAGCACCAATATCTGATAGGGTGTCAGCCGCCATTGCGACAAATCCATCAGGTTCACGACTTTTTGTTTTCCGATCGACAAATCCATTTTTTCTGAGCCTCCGTCTGTATTCCCGTATCTTCCGGCCAAAGCAGCTATTATTATATCTAGCCGGTCTGGTTACGTCGATATAAGAAAACCGCCTTCTGCCTGCGGCAGACGACGGTTTATGCAGAAATAATGAGTTGGCAACCGGATTAGATAGCCCTGCTAATGCAATCGAAGTTTAGCATGTATTTGCGCACCAAGTCTTTAACGCCTTTTTTGACCGAAGTCATCAGATGGATGTAGTTTGCCGACGGAGATTTTGCCAGTTCCGAGCGCAACCGATCAGCAGCGGAAAGCGACATGTCGGTCGCGATGTTAATCTTGGCAATTCCATTATCGATAACCAACCGGCAATCTTCCCTGCTCAATTTCGAACCGCCATGCAATACCAGCGGGACCTCGACGGCTTGACTCAATTCGGCCAACCGGGCAATATTCAAGCCCCCGGTTCCCTTAAAAGCGCCGTGATTGGTGCCAACGGCCACTGCCAGCGCATCAATCTTGGTTTTCGTTACAAAATCCATAGCTACTTCAGCGGACACCGGTTCATTCGAAGTCACGCCGGTGATATCATCGCAATGACCAATATAGCCCAGTTCACCTTCGACAGAAATGCCAAGGGAATGGGCTATACGCGTAATTTCTTTCGTTTTCTTCAGATTTTCGGCGACTGACAAGGCAGACCCGTCAAACATCACCGAAGTGAATCCCCAGCGAACAGCTCTCATGACACCTTCATAAGTGTGACCATGATCAAGATGCAGGGCAACCGGAACCGAAGTTCTTTGTGCTGCCCGGGACATCGCCGCTGCCAAAGTGTCCACATCGACAAACTTAAACAACCGCTCGGCGATTCCCAGCACCAGTGGCGCTTTTAGTTCTTCCGCCACCTCCACGACCGCGCCCAGCGTTTCAAAATTGAACACATTGAAACCGCCGACCGCATACTTTCGCTTGCGCGCATCTTGCAGGACCTGTCGCAAAGTAACCAAAGCCAATGGAAACTCCCCCTTTTGTCGGCACGAATGCCAACATATTTTTATGATTAAAGTATTCGCCTAGTGCAAGTAAAATCCCTCTGTATTTTTTTAGAAATTTACAAATAAATTCATTCAATAACAAAAACTCCTGTCCGGAAGCCGGACAGGAGTCAAAACATATTATCCAAATAGGTTAGGAAATCTTGGCCAGTTTCGCTTTCGCCGCTTCGACCAATTTGGCAAACGCCGCCATGTCGGTCACGGCCAGATCGGCAAGGATCTTGCGGTTGACTTCGATTCCGGCCTGATGCAATCCATACATCAGCTGACTGTAGGAAATGCCGTTCATGCGGGCAGCCGCATTGATCCGGGCAATCCAGAGGCGACGGAAATCGCCTTTACGGGCCCGACGGTCATGGCGGGCATACCAGAGGGCTTTCATGACGGTTTCGTTCGCCTTGCGATATTGACGGCGACGAGCGCCACGATAGCCTGAGGCCATCTTCAGTATTTTTTTATGGCGTGCATGGGCTGTCACGCCTTTTTTAACTCTTGGCATCGGAACATCCTCCTTTCAAACTTAGCGTATTATGCGTAAGGAAGCATTTTGCGGACTCTTTCGTGGTCCGACTTGCTAACCAGTCCGGCTTTACGGAGATTGCGTTTCCGTTTGGGCGATTTGGACTCCAGAATATGGCTGTGGAATGATTTTGAGCGCTTGAATTCACCGGAACCGGTTATTTTAAACCGTTTGGCGGCAGCTCGACGAGTCTTCATTTTCGGCATGCTTAATCCTCCTTTTTTTGTGGTGCGGCGCTGGCAGGCGCTGCGCCCGTTTGGTTCTGCGCTCCCGATTTTGCCGCAGGCTGATGACCTGCCTTAGCTGGCCGGGGCGTCAATATCATGAACATATTTCTGCCCTCGATTTTCGGCTCGCGTTCGACCAAGGCCGGTTCCTTCATTTCATTGGCCATGCGCACGAGGATCTGGCGGCCCAGTTCCGGATGCGCCAATTCACGGCCGCGGAACATGATCGTAACCTTGACTTTGTCGCCATCGGCGATAAACCGCTGGGCGTTTTTCTTTTTCACTTCATAATCATGATCCTCGATATTCGGTCGCAGCTTGACTTCTTTCAGCGTGATGACCTTCTGCTTTTTCTTGGCTTCCTTGTCACGCTTCTGCTGTTCGAAACGGAATTTGCCAAAGTCCATGATCCGGCAGGCCGGCGGTTTGGCTGCCGCAGCAACTTCCACCAGGTCGAGCTGCTGCTCAGCCGCAAGCTGAAGCGCATCACGCAGGCTCATGATCCCTAACTGTTCATTATTGGCGCTTACCACCCGAACTTCCCTGGCCCGAATCTCTTCATTGATTCTCAGTGTTTCTTTACTAATTGTCTCTCACCTCTCTCAAATAATTGGTAAAACAAAAGCGGATGGATTGACTCCATCCGCACAATGACACGAAACAGCCTTATCGGCGATTTTGTCCATCGACCTTACCAACAGCTAACGCGTTGTAAGGTGAGAAGCGGACGGCTTCTACTTGCGTTGTAAATATTATCACTCTTGAACCTGAAAGTCAACGGCTTTCTCGGAATATAATATATCCACAGGCTAAATTTTGCCGGCAATCGCGTCATGGACCATTTTTTCAAATGCGTCAAAACTCATCGTTCCCACATCGCCCTGGCCGCGTACCCGTACCGCCACCATGCCGGATTCGGCTTCCTTGTCTCCGAGCACCAGCATGTAAGGTACTTTTTCCATTTGCGCTTCACGGATCTTGTAGCCGATTTTTTCACTACGTTCATCCACTTCCACCCGGATATCGGCCTCTCGTAACTTGTTGGCCAGGGTTTGGGCATACTCCAGGTTTCTGTCGGTAATCGGCAGGATCTTGACTTGCAGTGGCGCGATCCAGGCGGGGAATGCACCGGCGTAATGCTCGATCAAAATACCGATGAATCGCTCCATGCTGCCGAAAGCCACACGGTGAATCATGACCGGACGATGACGTTGCCCGTCTTCACCGATGTATGTGAGATCAAAGCGCTCCGGCATCAGCATGTCAAGTTGAATGGTGCCGCATTGCCATGTCCTGCCGATGGAGTCTTTCAGATGGAAGTCGATTTTCGGGCCATAAAACGCACCGTCACCTTCATTGATTTTATAAGGCATGCCGCGTTCATCAAGCGCCTGTTTCAAAGCGGAAGTCGCAACTTCCCAGACCTCGTCCGAACCCATCGCCTTTTCCGGCTTGGTTGACAGTTCTGCATGGTAGGACAGACCAAATGTCGAATATACTACATTGAACAGATCCATTACGCCCATGATTTCATCCTTGATTTGCGACGGCAACATGAAAATGTGCGCATCATCCTGAGTAAAGCTGCGCACGCGCATCAATCCGTGCAAAGCACCGGACAATTCATGACGATGCACCAGCCCCAGCTCAGCGACCCGCATCGGCAATTCGCGGTAGCTGTGGTGACGCGTCTTGTAAACCAGCATTCCGCCAGGGCAGTTCATCGGTTTGACCGCGTAATTCGCGCCATCGATCTGCGTGAAATACATGTTTTCCTTGTAGTGGTCCCAGTGGCCGGATTTATGCCACAATTCCTCATTCAGGATAATCGGCGTCTTGATCTCCTCGTAACCGAATTTCCGATGCAACTTGCGCCAGAAATTCTCCAGTTCATTGCGGATCACCATTCCTTTGGCGTGAAAGAACGGGAATCCCGGTCCTTCCTCCTGGATGCTGAACAAATCGAGCTCCTTGCCCAGCTTGCGGTGGTCGCGACGGGCTGCTTCCTCCAGCATCGTCAGATATGCGTCCAGATCGGCTTTCTTCTCAAATGCCGTGCCATAAATCCTTTGCAACATCTTGTTCTTTTCGCTGCCACGCCAATAAGCGCCGGCGAGGCTCTGCAGCTTGAGCGCCTTGATCCTGCCGGTCGACGGCAAATGGGGTCCGGCGCACAAATCGGTGAAATCCCCCTGAGTATAGAGCGTAATCACCGCATCTTCCGGCAGGTCGCGGATCAACTCAACCTTATAATTCTGCCCCTTGTCGGCAAAGAATTTTATCGCGGCCTCCCGACTCATTTCCTGACGGACGATCGGTAAATCCTGTTTGACGATTTTCTCCATCTCAGCCTCGATCTTTGCCAGATCTTCCGGCACAAAAGTGTGTTCCGTATCGATGTCATAATAGAATCCGTTGGCAATCCAGGGCCCGATGCCGAATTGAACCGACTCTCCGTAGAGATGCTGTATGGCCTGGGCCATGATATGCGAAGCCGAGTGCCGCAGGGCATCCAGTCCTTCCTGCGTATCGGACCCCAGGAATTCCACCGTGGCATCCGTGGTCAACGGCCTGGTCAGATCGACAACCTTGCCATCCAGTTTGGCCGCCAAAGCACTTTTAGCCAGCGACCGCGAAATCGACGCGGCCAGATCGCCCAGGGTCGACCCTGCCGCCACCTCTCTCACCGTACCGTCTTTCAAAGTAATCTTCAAGTTTTCCATTGCTTCACCCTCCTCCAAAATAAAAGACTCCCATCCTCAAGGGACGAGAGTTCAACTCGCGGTTCCACCCTACTTGACGCAATGACTGCATCCGGCTCCAACCCCAGATAACGGCGGGAATCCGGCAAACCCTACTTGACGGTCGTTTCAGGTTTGCGGTTTGGAGGGGGTAACTGACAGGATTCGTCAATGCGCTTTCAGCCTGGGCGCATTCTCTCTGGATACGATTGCGGTGTCAGCCGTGTCCTCCGCATTACCATTGGCAATATAGGAATATGACTTGAGAAAAATTATATGCCGATACAGGTGTATTGTCAATTGCTCGGGGTTGAGCTTGAACGGTTATGCATTCCATCCGCCGGCATCAGCGTAGCAATCAGGCCCGCCATGCTGGTCGGCCAGACAGGTGGACGGCTTAATGCGCCAGGCTGACCATCCTCCTGCATATCTGCCTGTGTCAGGAAGCGGCCTTGCCGGATTGCCGCCCGCGCCCGGCTTTCAATCTGCATCGCGGCAGCAGCAACCGCCAGGTCCTGGGCTGACGGGTCCGGTGGAGCCAAGGCGGCCCGTTGAACGACCTCCATGTTCTTGATCGTTTCTTCCGGCGTTTTTCCTTCCGGCGCCTGAATCGGCACCTCACCACCGACAACGTACATTCTTCCGTCCGGTCCTTTGGCGTACACATAGCTGGCACTGCCGGCAAAGCCTCCACCGGCAGACATATGCGCCGCTTCATGGGCGCGGATGTTTTGTTCAGTCTGCTTCATTCGCAAGGCTGCGCTCTGAATCCGCCAGTCCTGCTGTTGTTTCTTTGTCTGTTCAGACTTGGATTCTGCGGGCTGTTTTGTATCCCCACCGGCTACAGATGCTGTCTCGCTGTCTCTATGCTTGGCCAAGGCTTTTCCTTCGTCAGAAATCTCGACTTCGTAGGCCGGTCCGATTGCAGGGCAATTATTCTCTGCTGCAGGAGAACCGGATTTGCCGACAGAATTTGCCGTCGCGGTCACCTGCGGCGTTTGCGGTGCATTATAATTTATTCCTTGCGTTCCGTCCCTGGCTACCGACGCTGCGGTAGTTGAGCGTATGGCGTTCACCACGGCTCACTCCTCAAAGAATGATGGACATATTTACCCTAGATTAATTATATACTATGTGATTATTCTGTCAAATGATCGTTGCAAAAATAGCGCAATCCGCATATGACGATCATTAACAATGCCCCATTACCGGTCATCGACCAAGCAACGGGTATCCCGGACCATGACGAGAGCAAAAACAAGCTCACGCCAACGAACATCAGACTGTTTTCGGCAAAATTTTGAATCGCCACCGCTTTCCCCGTCCCGACCGTCCGTTCTCCGACGCGCTGTAACATCGCATTCAAGGGAATCACGTACATTCCACCGAAACTGCCGGTGATCGTCTGAATCAGCAGTGCCAGCGACAGTGACGGACTCCATGGCAGTATGACCAATCCGATTGCCATTAATGCGCCGACCAAGATGATCCGCGAGTAATTAGCGGGCGGAACAAGCCGCGGAGTCACAATCGCTCCGGCAATCAGGCCCACCCCGCTCAGCGTGACCATCAGGCCGATCGTGGTATTGTCGTGAATGCCAAACGCCAGCGGCAGCCAGGCAAAAACAGACAATCGCAAAACGGCCGAAGCCATCCAGAATCCGCTGGTTCCCAGCAATGAGAATTTTCCTTTCCGGTCTGCCAGTACAACCATCAAATCATGGCCAAAACGCTGGATGGCCCCTGAAAAAGCAAGCGAATGGTCTGCAAGATTTGCCGGGATCCGGCAACATAGCAGCGCAGAAACAAGATACAAACCCAGACAGGATCCGAGTGCCAAAGGAACCGAATAATCAGCCAGCCACCCGCCAAATGCCGCGCCCAGCAAAATGGCCAGGATGGTGAACCCTTCAACCTGTGAATTCGCTTTCAACAGTTGCGAATCCGTTCTTGTCAGCAACGGTAATATGCCATACTTGGCCGGGCTGTAAACAACCGCGCCTATGCCGACGATGGCATAGCTAATGGCAGGATCGAATCCTGCCAGCATCGCGACCACGCCGATTGATTTTAGCGCATTGCCTGCCATCAGGATATTTCGTTTGGCATATCGGTCAGCCAGCACTCCTGCCCAGGGCGATAGCAAAATATACGATAACAGGAATGTGGCCTGAACCAGTTGCAGATACCAGGTCGGGTAAGCGTCGCGCCAGAGGATGGCTTGGGCGACGAACAAAATCATGTTGTCGACAAATGCAGACAGAAATTGTGCCGCAACCAACAATAACAGGGCCACTTTCTCACACACCGTTCAAGATTTTTTCCGCCTGTTTCTGCAAGCCAAGATAATCCGGTTTGCCGGTACCGAGCAGCGGCATCGTCGTGATCGTGACAATTTGACCTGGTACATATAAACCACTATGGCCAGCCTGTGCAAAATATTCCCGCAACGCTTCCCGCGTTGTCTGCGAATTGGTGGTGAACAAAACGACCCGTTCGCCTTTTCGGCCATCCGCTGCCGCCACTGCGGCATGCAAACCGGTGCTGAAGCATGTGGCCGCGGCTTCCTCCACCAGTTGCAGGTTGATCATTTCGCCGGCAATCTTTGCAAATCTTTTGAGTCGCGCCTGGATGGAGACATATCCGGCCGGGTCTACCCAAACCACATCGCCGGTAATATGCCACCCGTCAACAGGGCGGAACCCCTGTTCAAAAATCAGATAACCTTCCATCAGATTGGGGCCGCGAACCACCAGATTGCCCCCGCTGTCAATCCCTGACACCGGGTCCAGACGCCACTCGATTCCCGGCAAAAATTTCCCGACCGTGCCGGTATGAGCTGCCAACGGTGTGTTTAGGCACAGTACGGGCCCGGTTTCCGTTACTCCATACCCTTCGAGAATGCGAATCCCGAACTTGTCCAGCCATAAATCGCGAACCGGTTGACGTAGTTTCTCGCCGCCAGCCAATACATATCGCAACCGGTGAAAATCAT
Source organism: uncultured Veillonellaceae bacterium (assembly GCA_964579955.1). Lineage (GTDB taxonomy): Bacteria > Bacillota > Negativicutes > UBA1444 > UBA1444 > UBA1444. The sequence continues at coordinate 20,251 of CAZOJA010000012.1, forward strand.
AGGGATGGGCCACCTTTCCATAGCCGGCCAAAAAGGTCGGTGTGCCGAGCATCAAGGTGGCATTGAAGTCGTAAGCGATTTCCGGCAGAATTCGGTAATGCAACGGCGACGGATACAAGAACAACTCGATTCCGCCCAGGATGGGCAGCATCGTGCCCGCCATCAAGCCAAAACTGTGAAACATCGGCAACGCATTCAACATCCGGTCGGCCGGGGAATAATCGATCACGCTGGAAGCCTGGTCGATATTTGCCAGTATCGCCCGATGGGACAACACAACCCCCTTAGGCCTCCCTTCCGTTCCCGAGGTGAACAGGATGAGGCGGGAATCGGCGGTTGCAGCGCCAGGTTGTCTTTTGAAATATCTGTACAAGCCTGTGAGTTTGTCCAGCAGAGAGACAGTTTGTGCCAAGTCCTCGAGATAAATGATCCGGCGTGTCATGGCGAGTTGAACGACCAGTTCGTCAAGATTCGCCTTTTCGACAAAGGCCCGTGAAGTCAGCACTGTCTGGATTCCGGCTGTTCCGGCGCTATCCAGCACATTTCTCAGTCCGGTTGAGAAGTTCAGTATCGCCGGTGTCTTGCCCAAGTGAAACAGAGCGAACAAGACAACCACGTGCGCCACCGCATTGGGCAGTAACACGCCGACCGTATCTTCGCTCACGGCGAAAGTCGGTCGCAATTTGCCGGACATCACATTCACGCCCGCGATCAGGGTGCGGTAATCAACCGCCCGGTTCAAATCGCGAACAATCGCTTTGCTGCCGCCATGCACTTTCGCAGCGAGTAGAAGGCGGGAAAAAAAATCCAGTTTCTCGTATTCCTGCCGCCGCGCCAAAAACATCGTGTGTTGCATCATTGTCAGCAACTGGTCTGTAACTCTTGCTTTCTGCGCCCGAAAACTCAGTCCTGTTTCCGTAACCAATGAGCCGGGTTCGCCGATAAAAATTCGTATTTCCGGCAACCATCGGGTTTTCACTTTATCTTTGATACGAGAAAACAACGAATATTCCGGTCCCCGTAGAATGATCGGAAACACTTTTGCGTCAGTCTTCCAGGCAACCAAAGCCGCACCCGTATACATTTTCATCAAACCGCCGGTGTTGGTTATCCTGCCTTCCGGAAACAACACCACCGGATTGCCTTCACGCACAACATTGATGATGGTCCTCAAACTATAGGGATTGCGGTTATCGATTCTGACATGGTTGCAAAACCGCAATGCCAGAGCAACCAACGGCCGGGACGCGATTTCCGTGTTCACGACAAACCATACCGATGAAGGCAGCATCAAATATAGCAACACCGCGTCCAAAAAGGAAACATGGTTTGGCATGATGACAGTGGGACCTTCAAACAGCAGGCGGTCACGATGAATGATTTTCAGGCGGAATAAAAATCGAATCAACCACGCCAGCAGCCGGGTCATCCTGCCGTCAAACCCCCATCCACGCTCCAGGCGGCGCCGGTTACAAAAGCCGCCGCATCAGAGGCTAAAAATAAGATGACTGAAGCAACTTCTTGTGCCGTGCCGATCCGTCCCAGCGGATAGATAGCCGCCATTTGACGCAGGAACGTTTCCGGATCAGGTGCATCGGCAACCTGGCGTGCCAGCATCGGCGTTTCTATGTCACCCGGGCAGACACAGTTGACGCGCACCCCGTACGGTGCCAATTCCAAAGACAATGCCTTGGCGAAAAGCGTCAATGCTCCTTTTGATGCGCAATAGGCGGTGCACAGGACATTTCCGTTCAAACCGGCGTCCGAGGCAACACAAACGACATTGCCGCGCGATTTTTTGAGTGCCGGCAGCGCTGACTGCGTCAAAAAATATGGCCCCTTCATATTGACCGACATGATCCGGTCGAAATCCGATTCTGCAGTGTCAGACAGCGACTTCTCCAGATATTCTCCCGCCGAATGAACCAACACATCGAGGCGCCCGAACTGTTGACAAGTTCTTTCCAACAAACTCCGACAGTCACCGGGGCGGGTCACGTCTCCGGCAATAAACGCCGCGCGGTCGGACCAGTCGGACAGCTCCTGCAACGCAAGCTGTCCACGCTTCACATCCCGGCCGTTAATGACGACCGTTGCGCCTGACGCCAAAAACAATTTTGCTGTAGCCAGTCCGATGCCGGAAGTTCCTCCACTGATGAGGACGACCTTTGCAGAGAAATCAAGCTGCACTTTGCTACTTCCCCCTTCCCGGAAACGGCGCCATACCATGCCGTTGCAAAAAATCCAGTGTCTGATGATAAATCGCCATTGCTGC
>CAZOJA010000013.1:0-22244 GCA_964579955.1 uncultured Veillonellaceae bacterium
AGATAGCTTCAGGTGACTGGAGTTCAGACGTGTGCTCTTCCGATCTCCGACGAAATCACACTCCGCTTGATTATTTTTCCGCAAAAGGATCCAACCCTTCGCCGACAGCATCGCCAATCATCTTGTATATATCGGTCATTACCTTTTGAAACCGGAAATGCGCGGTGATATATTCGCGGGCGCGCGTATTCATCGCCAATAGCTCCGCCATTTTTTGCAGTGCAGCCTCTTTTTCCTTCGCTTCGGCCTTGCCGGACATCACTTCTAGTTGCATCTCCATCTGTTTGCGCAAAAAATCCTTGACCATATCACGGGCCGCAGCATCGGTGTCCAGAGAACGGCGGGCGATGCCCAGCGCCTTGAACTCGTCCGATTCCTTCAGTGCACGGGCCAGCTCATGTCCTTTGTCATATGCGTTCATCCTGATTCCTCCAGCAAAAATATACTTTATTATATCACTTCCATAGCGACCGATAGAACTCCTGCATCGCGAGCGCATCCTCGGACTGGGTCCCAGCCGATTCACAGATGATTCTCGGCGTCAGACCTGCGTTGGCGATCACTCGCATCAGGGGTTGGTATGGCGGCCCGAATGCGTCGCGAAACGTCCCGTGGCGTTTTTCGCCGCCTTTGGTGAACTCGATGCTGCTAAAATGGATATGCAGGTTTTGCGCCGCTGCCGCACCCAACGCTTCGCCGATCCGGTCAAACACCGCCGAATATTCGGCTTCCGTGGCGTAGCCGCCTCCAGCTACCGCGTACAAGTGGGCAAAATCAACCAGCGGCACGATCTGCGGCGATAGTTTGCAGAACTCCAGGACCTCCTCCAGGGTTCCCAGTTGATTGGCTTTGCCATGGGTTTCGGCCGCCAGTTTGACTTCGGTCATTCCCAATCGGTCAGCTTCTTCCAGAATTGCCGACAAACGGCGTTTTGCCAGTTCCATTGCGTCGCGCCGTGGCAATTTGCCGATGCCACCGGGGTGGAACGCGATCCGGTCCGCCCGCAGCCACGCGGCCGCTTCCATGGATTTGAGCAAATGGCGGGTCGTATTGGCAGCCGTGGTTTCCTCTTCACTGGCCAGACTAATGTAATAGGGGGCATGCAGACTCATGGCGATCCCGTGCAAAACGGCCTGGTCGCCGATTGCGCGGGCCGTTGCTTCACTGATATTGACGCCGCGGGTCAGCGAATACTCGTAGGCCCCGAGGCCAAGCCCGGCCAGCCAGGCCGGCATCTGCTGGGAAGCTTTGCCGCCGCCGGCGTAAAAACTTTCGGGGTTGCCTGAAGGGCCGAATAACGCCTTCTTCATCGCAAACCGCCATATCCGGTCTGTCGCAGCGCCTCATACACCGATACCGCCACCGCATTCGACAGGTTCAGCGAGCGGGCCCCTTCGATCATCGGCAGACGGACGCAGGAAGCGGCGTACTGTTCGAGAATTGCAGCCGGCAATCCGGCGGTTTCCTTGCCGAACACCAGAAAATCGCCAGGTTGGTATTTCGCGTCGCTGTGAAACCGGTCCGCCTTGGTCGTGTGGCAGAAAAAGCGGCCGTTCGGATAGATTTTTTGCAGATCGGCAAAAGAATCATGATAGGAAATCGATAACAGGTGCCAGTAATCCAGGCCGGCCCGCTTCAAGTTCTTGTCATCGATTGTGAAACCCAGCGGTCTGACCAGATGCAGGTGGCACCCGGTTGCCGCGCAAAGCCGGGCAACGTTACCGGTATTGCCCGGAATCTCAGGTTCCACCAGCACGATATGGAAAGGTTCTGCGTTTGTCATGGTCGTTCCCCTTCTTTCTTGTCGCGAAATATGTAATTATTATTATTTTGTTAAAAACGACATTTTGTCACTAAACCGGGTTTTGCCGGGTAGGAATTATCCGCCGGCCATCGAATAACATTATATAGGGCAGAGCGCCTGGATTAAAGAGGGGGATTTGTTTGATAAAACATTATGTGTTGGACACAAACGTACTCCTGCACTCGCCGCACTCGCTGTTCGCGTTCAGCGAGCACACCATCGTCATCCCGGAAGTCGTCCTGGAAGAGCTTGACCGTTTCAAATCCGAACCCAATGACCGCGGCGCCAATAGCCGTGAAGTCAGCCGAATCATCGACCAACTGAGGGCCAAAGGCAACCTGATCGACGGCGTTCTGCTCAATGACGAAGGAGGCACGCTGCGCATCGCCGTCAACCATCTCGACACCTCGCTGCCGCCTCACTGGGACCGCTATAAAGCCGACAACCGCATCCTGCAGGTTTGCCGCGGCCTGTCCGAGGAAGGCCGTCATGTCATCCTGGTCAGTCGCGACACCAACATGCGGGTAAAGGCAGTCATCCTCGACGTGCCGGCCGAAGACTTCCGCAACGAAAAAGTGGCGAAGATCGAGGATCAATATACCGGCCGGGCTGAAGTATATGCCGCATCCGAAATCATCGACCGCTTTTTTCAGGGCGAGGACCGCACCATCAGCATTGAGGATTTGCGCAGCTTCGACGAAACGAGTCAGAGCTTGCTGCAACCGGTGCTGACCACCAACCAGTTCCTGTTGATCCGATCGACCGACAACGAAAAACAGACTGCACTGGGTCGGTTTGACGGCAGCAAGGTGGTGCACCTGAAATATCGCAATCATACCCCGTTCGGCGTGACGCCGCGCAACGTCGGCCAGTTTTTCATGCAGGAATGTCTGATGCTGGGCGCCGATGAAGCGCCGCTCGTGATCATCAAAGGGCCGGCCGGCACCGCCAAAACCTTTTATTCGCTGGCAGTCGGCCTGCACCGGTTCATCGACTGCCGTCCCCGCGACTACCACCATTTGCTGATCTGCCGACCTAACGTGCCGATGGATGAAGACATCGGCTACTTGCCGGGGTCGGAACAGGAAAAGATCGACCCCTATATGCGGGCGGTCCGCGACAACTTATTCACCCTGATGTCCGGCCACAGCATGACAGAATCGAAAGAAATCGAACAAGTCGAAGACACTGTCCAGATGCTGTTCGACAAGCGGGTCATCCAGACGGAAGCGCTCGCCTATCAGCGCGGCCGTTCCCTGCAAAGGTACTGGATGATCCTTGATGAAATGCAGAACTCGACGCCGCGGCAAACCAAAGGCGTCATCACGCGGCCCGGCATCGGCACCAAAATCATCTTGCTCGGCGACCCTGAACAGATCGACCATCCGTTCCTCGATAGCCGCACCAACGGCTTGGTTTACGCCTCGGAAAAAATGAAGGGCAGCCGGTTCTGTTTCCAGGTCAGCCTGACCTATGATGAATGTGAACGCTCTCCACTAGCGGCGGAAGCAGCAATCCGGCTCTAAAGATTGAATAGGGAAAGAAGGGACGAACGCACATGAAAGGAACGGTAGTCGCGACCTGGATCCAGACCGCACGAAGCCTTTGGGGCAACGAGGCAACCGAAAAGGCGATGCAAAAGGTAGGTTGGCCAGCCGACCGGCTGTTTTCGCCAACCGAAGACATCGACGACGCCAAACCGAAGAATTTTGTCGCGGAAATCGCCAACCTGACCGGCAAGCCGCAGGATGAGATCTGGATGGCGATCGGCAAAGACAACATTAAAACATTTTTCAAGATTTATCCGGCATTTTTCAAGAAAGAGAACCTTTACTCCTTTCTGCGATCGATGTTCGACGTTCATGTTATCATCACCAAACGCATTCCCGGCGCCAATCCGCCGGAACTGTTGATCAAGCCGCTGTCGGAAACGGAAGCGCTGCTGTCCTATCGCTCGCAGCGAGGCATGTTCGGCTACCTGAAAGGCTTATTGGCCGGAGCCGCCGAACATTTCAAAGAGCCGATCCAGACCGAAGTCGCCTCTTCTTCTGCGGACAGCATGTCAATCAAGATCCGCTTCCCGCAACCGATTCGAAATACGGTCTCTCACGGGTTGAACCGTGCGTTGTCGTTTGGCGTACTCCGCAGCGTGGCCGTCAAGATCGCCCTGCTGTCAACCCTGCTGGGGGTCGGAGCATCCATTCTATTGCCGTTTGTCGGCTTGATCGCCCCGGTCTGGGGCGCACTGGCAGGTGGCGTGGCTGCGCTGGTTTCCTCATTGTTACTGTTGCAACCGATTCAAAGTGTGCTGAAAGAAATCCGCACCATGCAGGAACGACAGTATTTTTTGGAAACCCAGTTCGCTTCCAGTGACGAATTCGAAACGATCATGGAAGGGCTTTCCGAATATAAAACCCGCCTAAAACGCGAATTCGTCGGCTTCAAGGGGATTGCCGACGAAATGAACAAATACGCCGACGATTTCAACGGACTGGCGGAAAAAATGAAGGCCACTTCCAACGAAATCACCGGCGTCGTGCATGACGTGGCCTCTGCCGCAATGCACCAGGCGGAAAGCACCACGGAATCGGTCGCGATCCTCAACGGCAACCTGGCCACCCTCAAGCAGGTGGTCAGTGAGCAAGACAAAAATAAGAGCCGTTTGGAAGCCGCAGTGTCAGAAATCAGCCAGGGCTTCAGCGATGTCGAGGTATCAAGCCAAAAACTGGAGCACAGCATGAGCCAGTTCGCCGACGTGAAAAAATCGGCCGAAAACCTTGAAACCCAGGCTACCCGCATCAACGAGATCACCGCTATGGTTTCGGCAATCGCCGCACAGACCAATCTGCTGGCGCTCAACGCCGCGATCGAAGCGGCCCGGGCCGGCGAACAGGGACGCGGGTTCGCCGTTGTGGCAGAAGAGGTCCGCAAACTGGCCGAACAGTCGCAACATCATTCCGATAGCATCTCAGTAGATTTGAAAGTGTTGATGGACATCATCAACAGTGTCGTATCGATGATCGACACCGAATACAACGTGCTGGCTTTGGAGGCCAAGCAATTATCCAACGTAGTGACCGGCAACAAGCGGCACATCCAGAACGTGCATCTTGTGGCCGAGAACATCGTCGATATGATCAACAAGCTGGAAACCGAAATGAAAGGCCTCAACCAGGTCTATGGCAAAATCGAGAATCTGGCCGCCATTTCAGAAGAAAACTCGGCCGCCAGCGAGGAAGTCAGCGCCGCAGTACAGGTATACAACGAAAAACTGCAGGACATGATGGCCCGCATCGTCGACTTCAAAGTGGTGATCGGCCACTTCAGCGAAGACGTCAACCAATACCGGACCTGATTCCTGCCTCGCAAAAAAGAAGGACCGATTTCCACCGGAAAACCCGGATCGGAATTCGGTCCTTTTTATTGCGTTGTTGCGAAATCGGAGTTTCCTTTATTTGGGCTCGAAGCAGTCGAACAGTTGACCAAAATTGATTCCGGCCACCACCTTATTCCGGTAAAGGTTATGCAACCGTTGGCAGGCGTCGGACAGATGCTGCGACCGCATGCCGTGCTGCAGCGACAGGCTGGCTTCGATGTAGGCGGCCAGATGGTCGCAAATCTTTAAGACCTTGCCATCGATCGGACTGAACTGAGCCGCGTTAAAGCGGGCGGATATTTCTTCATTGGTATAGTTTTTATGAATCACACCGTCAATTTTCACCTTATTGGCAAACTCATCCTCGATGAAATAGTAAATTTCTTCGTGCCATGAAGCCGGCAACAGCGGCAGCAATTTTTCGTCGACCAGGACTTTTTCGTACTCCTTGATGATCTCTTCAATCCCTGCGACCGAACTTTTTACCGGCGATACGATGTCGCGGGTCAATACTTCCGGCAGATCGTGAAACAGGGCGCCGTAATAATTGTTGATGATTCGCTGCGGGCAGGCCCCCATCTCCACCGAACACAGATACGACAACATCGCCACAATCAGCATGTGACCGAGCACCGAGGTTTTCGGCACCCGCGGCGTCTGGGCCCAGCGCTGCTGGAACCGCAGCTGGCCGCAAAAATCGATGAAGCCAAATGCTTTTTTGCCTAGCAGCAGTTTTTGCACGCCAAGCAGGTCGTAATGATCTTCAATTTGATTCTCCAACTCTTCCTTGGTCTGCTCGATGCCATAAATAAAAGGCGTCAGGTTGTAAATGATCTTGAATTCCCAGTTGGTCGCCAGATAGTGTGACGCCCGCAGAATCCGGCGCTCCAGCACCGCATGCCCGTCTTCCTCGAAGTAGGCGACGAACCGGTCGCGAAAACCGCCGGGAATCTCGCAGATATCGGGGTCAAGCTGCTGCAACACCCACCGGTTCAGTTCCTTACGCTTGGTCTGCATCAAGCGATGGTAGACCGGCGGCTTCAGGTCTGTCAACATGACCCGCTGCAAAAATTCGAACATGCCTCCTTCGATCAACAGAGCCCAGTCAATCTGTTTGCCGCGCTCCGTCTGTTCGAATTTGGCCAGAACATAGGCAATAATCATCTTATGGGCCTGCTTGTCCAGTTCGGTCAGCTCGAAAGGCCGCACGTGATCGTTCCAGCGCTGGATACTCGCCGCCTCATAAAAACGTTCAATCAAGCCTTTGCGCATGCCAGCCGCCCCCTCACCCCTGCTTTTCCAGTTCTTCCAGACAGTCTTCCGCCCACAGCACCAGCGCTTCCGCCACGATATTGGAGCGACGCATCGTCATCTTACGGTACATCGCCTGTTCGGAATTCTTTTTCGCGGCCGACTCATAGTTTCGCTCCAGATTGGTCAGCGTGGCGATTTCCGACTGCTTCTCACGGATGAACCGACGCAGCTGGAACTTCATTTCCTCGCGGTTCGAACGCCCGCCGAGAAAAACCCTCAGGGCGAACTCGTCGCGCGTCGGGCTGAGCAACGATGAGGGAAACCGGTTCATCCATTCCCCGAACACCTGCTTGCCTGCCGGGGTAATCGAATACACCTTGCGATCCGGCCGGGTCTCCTGCACTTCGATTTCCGAATCGACCAGTTCTTTCGCTTCCAACGTGCCGAGTTCCCGGTAGATCTGGCTCATCTGCGCCGGCCAGAACGAGGTGAGCTCTTTGTCAAACAGCAACTTCAGATCATATCCGGTCATCGGACGGTCCAGCAACAGTCCGAGAATCGCGTGCGGCAAGGACATCTCTTCGCCTCCCTGTATTTCGGCTCATTATATTTTCTTATTGTTATTATATTATTCATATATGAAATGTCAATAAATACCTACGTTTTTTCTTGTTTTATCAAGAAAAGGCGGGAGGATAATCGGTCCAAACAGCGAATTATATGATTGGAACAAATCTCAAAAGCAAAAGGAGGCTATTTTTCGGTGACCCAAAGAAAAATTCAAATCACTGTCCTGGCTTTTTTAATGTCCGCAGCGCTAACGCTGCCCACTGCATCCGCAGCAAAGAACGACGCTCCGCCGTCGCAGAAAGTGACCGTCAAAACCATCGGTTCAGTTTCCTGCGCAGCGAACACGATTGAAAAAAATGCGGATGGCTCGCTCAAAAAATGCGTTCTCACCGAAAACAAAACCGTCCCTGTAGCCGACATCTCCTGCCTGAGCGGTGGACCGATCGTGCTGGATGCCCAGGGCAACGTGGCCCAGTGCACCTTGGCCGTTGACCGCAACTATCCAGATCCGATGGGCGTCGTCTGCGACGATGGCAAAACGATTGCGCTGCATCCCAACGGAACCCCGTCTCTGTGCACGCTGGCGGTAGAGAAGAAGGCACCGCTGCTCGGCGTGTCCTGCGCAGCCAACAATGTTGCCGAATTCTATGCCGACGGTGCGTTGAAACAATGCGTTTCTACCGTCGAGAAAAAAGTTCCCACCGCAGCCACCAAAGAAGTCTATGTTACGGAGTTCACCTGCGACAAGAATAAGCCGATCGGCTTCTATCCCGATGGCAAAGTCAGCGCCTGCACCCCGGTTGAGTCGATTTACATGCGCGGCAAGGGAACCGCCCTGGGCGGCGAACCGGTCGCCTTGCATCCGGACGGCAAAGTGAAGGAATGCACCTACACCTATCCGCTGTACCAGAACCGCAGCTGCAAGGTGGAAGCCCGCGCTTCGTTCCATCCGAACGGCAACTTCGACACCTGCACTCTGCCGGACGATAAACATGTCGGCAAAGCAATCTGCAAAGCCGATGCACCTGTCAGCTACTATCCCGACGGTCATGTCGCTTCCTGCACACTGGCCGCTCCGGCGGAAAAAGCGCCCGGCAACGTGATACCTGCCGGTACCGTCGTAAAATTTGACACCAAGCAGACAATCCAATAGACGCTCAAGCCAGATAACAGCAACGTAAAACGACGACGTCGGTCTAACCGACGTCGTCGTTTTTCATATTTCATCCATTATAAGCCATCAATCAGGACGGGGCGTCAAAACGTCTTTTTATCGTACCGGGTCAGACATAGATGTCCACATTATGTCCTAAATATGGATGAGCATGGCGATTAGCGTTGTTTCGTCCGCTACCGGCCGTTTCCTGATTCTGCCGCGCCGACTCCAGCGTCTTTTGTGCTACCAAAAGACCTATCTTGTCTGCTTTCGGGCGCAAATCCGTTGAACGCATCTGATTGATCGCCGCGATGTTCATCGTTGTTTCCTCCGTTTTCGCTTACGCCGCCGAGCGGTTGGATTGTCTTCAATCAAAGTATACCATAATTTTGCAGTTGCGTCTCACAACCGGTCCAATGCCAGCAATAGTCCGTAGATTAACGCTTGGGGCCGCGGCGGACAGCCAGGCACAAAAATATCGACAGGCACGATGGCCTCGACGGACCCCTCCTGTGCGTAGGTCTTGCCAAATACCCGGCCGGAACAGGCGCAAGCGCCGACCGCCATCACCAGTCGCGGCGTAGGGGTCGCCTCCAGCGTCATTTCCAAAGCCTTGCGCGAATTACGCGTGACTACGCCAGTCACCATCAACAGGTCGGCATGACGGGGCGACGCGACAAAATCGATACCGTACTGGGAAATGTCGTAAACCGGGTTGAGCAGAGCGCTCATTTCAAAATCACAGGCATTGCAGGATCCGACGTCGACGTGTCGGATCGCCAGCGACCGTCCCAGCACCGAACGGATTTTCGCTGCCAGTTGGTTGCCATCCGATTCTGCCAGCTGCCCTTTTAAGTGGGCGTTCTCGTAATGCAGGCTGTGCCGCAAACCGTTCTTATTGCAGAAATCGACACAGGCGCCGCAATAGATGCAGGCGTCATGATCGACGGACAGTTTGTTCTTTTTCAGCCGGATCGCCTGAGTCGGGCAAATATCGATGCATTTGCGGCAATCGCGGCAACGTTGGTCGTTCAGTTCCACCTGACCGCGAAACCGCGCCGGTACCGCCGACATGAAATAATCCTCGGTTACGGCGCCCTGTTGCATTATTTTTTGCAGTATCCGCAGCATTGTCGTCTCCTTATCTGTCCAGACAGGCGTAACATAGTTCAAAACTCTTGTTGATCAACGGGAAGTCGGCGATGATGTTGCCAGGTGCGGCCTGCGCAACTGCCGGCCAGTTGGGATAGGATGCGGAACGGATCACATAGCGGTAAATCCGGCGGTTGGCATCGAGCATCAGCCAGTGAAGGTTGGCGCCGCGAGCCGACTCGCTCCAGCCGAAACTGCTGCCGCCAGTGGCGGGAAAAGACAGCTCCGTACGACACTCGCCCTTCTGACTGGCGAGAAACGCCAGCGCCTGCCGGACAACCTCGCACGATTCACGCACCTCTGCCACCCGAAGCCAGAGCCGATCCTCGACATCGCCATGACGACGCACCGGCACCCTGTATTCGAGCTGGTCATATACGGCATAGGGATGGTCACGTCGAAAATCGCCATCCAAGCCCGAAGCGCGGGCGGCCGGACCAACCACCGCCAAATCCGCCGCCACCTGTCTGGGCAAAACTCCCGTCTGGCGGCAACGGTCAATAAAGCCGGCACTGTTCTCCAGAATTTCCACCAGTTGCATGAAATCTGGCAGCAGCGCATTGATCAGGCTGGAAGCATGCCGAATCAATTCACCATTGATATCTTCGGTAACGCCTCCCGGCACGATCAATCCCCGCAAAAAGCGATTGCCGGCCAACTCCTCATTAAAGCGCATCAGTGTTTCCTTTTGTCTGGCCGCCTGACTGGCGCCCACGGCAAAGCCGACTCCGGCGCAGAGATTGCCGATGTCGCCGATATGATTATAAAGCCGTTCCAGCTCTGCCAGCAACACCCTCAGATATTGTGCCCGTAGCGGCACCACTGTCCCGGCGATCGCTTCCGCCGCCTGCGAAAAAGACAGTGCGTGCGAAACACTGCATACGCCGCAAATACGCTCGATGCGGTAGATCGCCCGCTCCACCGGCAGCCCTTCCAGCGATTTCTCGATGCCCCGGTGTGTGAAAAACAGCGTCGGATCGAGCCGAATTACGTTCTCGCCGGCCTGACTGAACCGAAAATGACCCGGTTCGATGATACCGGCATGAATCGGACCGACCGGCACTTCGAACACCCCTTCGCCGTGAACCGCTGCAAGAGGTTTGACCGGTGTCTTGCGACCGGCATCGGTTGACTCCGGCAGGTTGACAAAATCCTTGCGCAACGGATGGCATTCTTCCGGCCAGGGGTCATGCAGCACCAATGGTCGCAGATCGGGATGCCCCAACGGAGTCAGTCCGAACAGGTCATGAATCTCTCTTTCATACCAGGCGGCCGCCGGCAACAAGGGCGTCAGAGACGGATACTCGAGCGGCTGCCTCGCATCGATATTGCTTTTCAGCAGCGTAAAACCACCCGAATCCCCTTCAAATAAAAGATAAAGCACAAAGTTGCCGTTCAGGCTACGCTCATCATTGGCAAACATCGCCCGCAGCGGCAGCCGTCCGGCTTTGGAAACAGCGTTGGCGGCAGCGCGCAGAGCAGAAATCGGCGCCTGCTTTACTTTCATCATCGACCGCTACCTCCCACTATCATTACGGCACCACGTAACAACGCATCCAGCCAGACCGGCACATACAGCCCGGTCGCCGTCAATAGCAACACCGACGCTCCCACCGTCATCAAAACCACCGGCGACAGGCGAAACGGCTTCAGGTTGGCTGGCGGTTCACCGAACAGCATCTGCAGCGTGTAATAAATCATCCCGGCAAAAACCGCCGCCAGCAGCAACAGGGTAAGCAACCCCTGCCACCAGCCGCTCTGGAACATCGCCTGGATGATCGTGATTTTGCTCAAAAACGTACCGAACGGCGGCAGACCCGATACGGCCAATACCAAACCCAACAACATGCCGCCGTAAACCGGCGCTGCCTGCATAACGCCGCGAATCCGCAAAATCTGTTTGGTCCGATATTGTTGCACCAGTTCGCCGCTAATATAAAACAGGGCCGATTTGCCAATCGCATTGTTGATCAAATGCAATAGCGCCCCGTAAAGAGCTAATGGCGAACCGACACCAAAACCCAGGGCAATCAGGCCGATGTTCTCCACACTGGAATAGGCCAGCAAACGTTTGATATCATGCTGCAACAATAGAAACGGCACTGCAATGCCAATCGAGAACAGGCCGAACCCGACCAGCAATTCGCCGGTTGTCTGCCCTACCGTAGGCAACAGGTTAAAAATAGCCAGGTTACGGGCAATCGCATACATCGCCACGCTGAGCAATGCCCCGGACAACAGCCCGCTCACCGGAGTCGGCGCCTGGCTATGCGCGTCCGGCAGCCAGGTGTGCATCGGCGCCAAACCGGCTTTGGTGCCATAACCGATCAAAATGAACACGGCTGATAATTTGACCAGCATCGGATTAAACAGAAATGCGTTTTCGCTCAGCGCAAACCAGCTAAGGGGCTGTTCCGCGGTATATCCCGCCTGCACCTGCGCATAGTACAACAAGATCGTTCCCAACAGCGCCAACGCAATCCCGACGCTGCATACCATTACATATTTCCAGGCGGCTTCCAGCGAGGACCGATTGAGACTGAACGCGACCAGCAATGCCGACACCAGGGTCGTCGCCTCGACCGCTACCCATATCAGACCCAGATTCTCCAGCACCAACGTCAAAATCATCGTCAAAACAAAAAATTGAAACAGGGAAAAATAGCGCGGTATCATTTTCTCCGTCAAGTGCCCGTCATTAAGCTCATGCAACATATAGGGGATGGAATATAAAGCGGCTGTCAGGCTCAGAACGGCAACAATCAGCAAAAACAGCACGTTCAGCGAATCCAGCAGGAATCCGCCCTGACGGAATGGTCCCTGCACGGCAAACTGCTTGACAATCCAAAATAGCGTCGCAGATGTCAGCAAACAGCCGACCAAATTGAACCAGGCGGCTGCCGCAGGCCGACGGAGCGCCAGCACCGCCAGCCCGCAGACGAAAGGTATGCCCAGAACAGCCAAGATTAGATCAAACATCACTTCATCCCTTTAACTTCTGCAGTACCGTTGTATCAGTTGTCATAAACGAAAGCTTCAGGCGGAACGTCAAAATCCCCAGCACAATGACCGCAACGAGCACGTCAAAGAATACGCCCAGCTCAATGATCAGCGGCAAGCCTCGCGTCATCGACAATCCCAACAAATAAATCCCGTTTTCCATCATAATCAATCCGACGATTTGCAGCACTGCCTGTCGGCGGGTAATCATTATCAGCAACCCGATCAATAATGCGGCCAACGCGCCGGATAACGCGTCACGGCCCAGGCCCGGCAATGCCTGGTCGACCAATCCATAGGCCACAGCCAACAGGAAGGCCGCTGCCAAAGAGGTCTGGTTTGGGGAGAGAATCGGCTTGTTTTCCGTTTCGTTTCGCAGGCGGCTTGTCACCCGGAACAACGCATAAGGAATCATGCCGGCTTTGATGACAAGGGTCAGCATCGCCGCGATATAGGTGTGCATCATTTCCGATTCCAGTCCGCTCCAAACACAGGCAAACGCCACACCCAACGATTGTACGATCAGTATTTGGATCGCCAGCCGCAGATTCGACACCCGGGTAATCAAAAAACCCGTAAACAACAGCAGGACCGTCAAAACATTCATCGAAACACCTCCCTCTAGCGAGTAACCAATGCCAACAGCGCCAGCAATCCCGCAGCCGCGAGAAAATGCGGCAAGCGAAACAGACGCATCTTGGCGGTGCTGGTTTCAGTCAGGGCAAGCAGGAACCCGACCAGAAAGATTTTCAGCCCGCCCCATACGGACCACGCGGGAATCAGGTCATACCAGTGCCAGGGTAAAAACAGCATGACGAACAAAACAACCACGGCCAACTGGCGCACATAGGCCGACCACAGCAACAGCGCCAGATGCCGGCCCGAATATTCCAGCAACATCGCTTCCTGAAACATCGTCAGTTCCAGATGCGTATCGGGATTGTCAACCGGAATCCGGCCGCATTCGGCAATCACAACGATGAAAAACGCTCCGGCTGCCAAAATATATGGCAAGGTAAAAGAATGAGCCGACGTGTGCTGAACCATTCTTCCCAACTCGGTCGTGCCGGCCGCACCGGCGGCAGCCACGATTGCCAACAAGAACGCAGGTTCTACCAATACCGCGAGATACATTTCGCGTGAGCTGCCTATACCGGAGAACGAATTGCCGCTGTCCAGACCGGCCAGCGCCAGCATAAACCGACTCAGACCGAACAGATAGACAATCAAAAATAGATCCGTAATGCCCCAGTCGGAGGAAACTACAGGCAGTAGCGCCGCCACGGCGATCGCTGCGCCAAAACAGACAAATGGCGTTACAGAGGTGATCCATGATGTGGTTTCGGCCACCACCAAATCCTTGGCCAACAGTTTGAACAAGTTACGATAAGGCTGCAACGGACTGGGTCCGCGACGGTTTTGCAACCGGGCTTTGCACCACTGGATGAACCCCTGCAACAATGGCGCGAACAGAACGATCCCGGCTGCCTGCAACATCATTTCCAGCGCTATCACCACATCACCTCAATTCCTGCCGCTCCAGGCCAGCACCACAATCGTCACGACAAGCACATAGCCCACATACAGCTGCACGCTGCCTGCCTGCAACCGTTTCATGAATCTCGCCTGTCTAAGGATCCAGCGCTGGACCGGATCGTAGATTACTTCATCCACAATGTAGCGGATGCTCTGATGATAGACCAGTTTTTTGCCCAAATAGACATTCTCGGTTTCGTCGGCAACCCGCTGCCGCTGCGAACGAAGCACCCAGCGAAACGACCAGCGAATCGGCCCCGCAAATCCGGTCGCGCTATACTGGTTGCGCGGCGTTGCCGACTTTCCGCAGGCCCAAATCGGAGCAATCATCCGAACGGCTCTGCCCTTCAGATAATATAGCCCGACCGCTGCCAGACAACCCACAAGCAACAGCCCTGCCAACAGCGAAACCGAAAGGACTCCTTCGGCACTGTTTGCCCGCATCAGCACTCCGACATGATCCACCTCGAACAGCCCTCTCGTATCAATCCCGACATAGGGCTGCAATACCCGACCGATCGCCTGCAACATCATCTGTGGCCACAAACCCAGATACAGGCAGATTCCAGCCAAAATAAACATCGGAAACGTCATCGACACTGGCGCTTCCCGGGCATTTTCCGCCTTGCGCGAGCGGGGCCTGGCCAGGAATGCGATGCCGAACGCCTTGACAAAACAGGCCGCCACCAACGCCGCAGTCATCGCCAAAGCAACGAACAGCAACGCTCCGGCAATTTTTCCAGTCACGCCGGTCAACGCCTGCGGCAAATAAAACAGCGACTGCAAAGTCATCCACTCGCTGATAAACCCATTGAATGGCGGCAGCGAGCTGATCGCCAGCGCACCGACAAAAAAGGCCCCTGCCGTGTAGGGCATCCGGCGGATTAGCCCGCCGAGCGCCTCCAGATCCCTTGTTCCGGTTGCCTGCACCGCCGCACCGGCTGCCAGAAACAGCAGTGCCTTAAAAATCCCGTGATTGAAGACATGCAACAATGCTGCCGACCAGGCCAACCCCGCCAGCAAGGGCTTTCCTGCGGACGAAAACATCAGCCCGGCCCCTATTCCCAGCATGACCACGCCGAGATTCTCCAGGCTGGAGTATGCCAATAACCGTTTGATGTCTGTCTCCATCAAAGCGTACAGCACACCGAGCAAGGCTGAAACAATGCCGAAACCGACGATCATGAGACCCCACCAGGTCGGGCCGACGCCGAGAAATTCCAGATAGAACCGTGCCATGCCGTAGACGGCCGTCTTCAGCATCACGCCCGACAACACCGCAGAGACATGGCTGGGCGCGGCAGGATGGGCCTTAGGCAGCCACACGTGCAGCGGAATGATTCCCGCCTTGGCGCCAAACCCACCGAATGCCAACAAAAAAATCAGATTGCGCTGCATTGGCGTCAGCGACAGTCCGCCAAACTTTTCGAAGCCCAGATCGCCGGCCGCTGCCGCCAGAATGAAAAAAGCCGCCATCAGTAAAGCGGTCCCCGTATAAGTCATCACCACGTAGACGAATCCGGCACGGACATTCGTCGCCTGCTCATGCTCGTAAACGATCAACAGCAGCGAGGTCAGGGTCATCAGCTCCCAGGCGACCAGGAACGCTCCGGCGTGACTGCTGGCAAACACGAACGCCGTCGATGCCAGAAAAAGGTTGAAAACGGCCGGTAACACCGCATAGCGGGGAGAGTAGTGGTCTGAGGTATAGCCGATTGCATAAAGCGAGGCTGCGCCGCCTACAATAGACAACAACAGCAAAAAAAATGCCGCCAGCGGATCGATGCGTAGCGCAAATTCTCCGGCGTGCAGCCAACGGCCAATCGGTAGCAGGACGGCTTCACCATCCCGGAGGACCGTCCAGGCCAAATAAAGCATCACGATACTTCCCACGACAGCCAGGCCGTGAGAAGCCGTATTGGCCAGCCGCGGCGCTTTATACAGCGCCACAGCCGACAGGAATCCCGTGGCAAAAATGCCAATCATCAGTCTGAATGCCTGATCCAGTTCCAAATCGTTCACCCTGCCTTATCTGGAGTTAGCGAACCAGCTGGGATACAAATACAAACCGGATGCCTCTCGCTTCCAGTTCCGGCATCACTTCGCGCATGGCGGCAGCGGTTGTCGGCCTGGCGTGGCCGATCACCGTGACGCTGCCCATACGCAGAGCCATCTCGCCGGCAGTTCGCAATTGTTTTTTCACATAGGCTGCATCGGCAATTCCATCAAGGAACAGATCGTTTTCCGTGGTCCTGATTTTCTGGCGGCGGGCCGCCTCAGCAGCCAGTGAGCGGGCATGCGTCCGGCTGTCGACAAAGAACAGCTGTTTTTCCTTTAACACCCGCATGACCCGGTCCATCGTTTGTTGATCAGCGGTCGCCCGCGACCCCTGGTGGTTGTTCACGCCGATCAGCCCGGGCAACCCTGCGGCAGCCCGCTCGACGAGTTCCCGCACCTGTTCGCCGTCCATGCCGACCTTAATCGTTTGGTTCGCTTCACTCGGCTCAATCCCGGACAAAGGCTCCATCGGCAGGTGCAAGATCACCTGATGGCCGCTGGCGAGACCCTTGGTCGCCGCATCTTTGCTATAAGGTTTAAACGGCAGTACGGCAAAAGTAAACGGGCGTCGAATCGCGGCAAATTCATTGATCATATCCTGGCGAAAGCCAAAATCATCGATAATGATGGCGATTTCACCTTTACTGGCCGGGTTGGACTTCTGACGGGGTCCGCTGGCGGTTGGCCTGCGAACGGAGCCGGTTAAATACAGGCGGTCGGTGATGATGGTCAACGGTCCGCCGCCCAATTGATCCTGAAAACCGATATCGAGCCGCATGACCGAATAGCCGTGATATTGATCCGGTTCAACCTTCAGAACCAAGCCGCCGCCCGCCTTCATGCGTTCGCTCAGCCTGGCCTTCAGCGTTTCAGCGCCTAATCCTGCCGCGTCTTCAATCAGCAGATTGCGTGAATTCCAACGGATTGCCCCCGGTTCCTTGTCACGGGGCACTTCTTTTTCAACTCGCTGTACGTCGCTAACCACGAGGCTTTGGCTGGATAGCGCCTGATCGACAATATCATGCAATGCATCGCAGCGCTCGTTGAAATCCGCATCCTTTCTGATTGAACCGACTTGCTTGACAACGTTCGGTTTGTCCGGCGTCTTCTGTTCAAAAAAAACATAGGCGCCAACGATGGCAAAAAGGAACAGGAGCACGAGGAAAGCCATTCCTGCGCCCCCGCCGGTTTTTGTCTTAGTGCTCTTCGATGATGGCTTAGCGGCCCCGGGCGACTTCGACATTGATTCGCATACCCTTGAGCCGGTTGCCGTGCATGGCCGAGATTACCCTTTCGGCAAATTCCTCCGGAACTTCGACGAACGAAAAATTGCTCTGAATTTTGATCAGACCGATCACATTGCCGGGAATATCCGCTTCGCCAGCAAATGTCCGGACGATGTCTTCCGGTCGGATGTTATTGTCCCGTCCCA
Organism: uncultured Veillonellaceae bacterium; assembly: GCA_964579955.1. Taxonomy (GTDB): domain Bacteria; phylum Bacillota; class Negativicutes; order UBA1444; family UBA1444; genus UBA1444. The sequence continues at coordinate 17,339 of CAZOJA010000013.1, forward strand.
CATTGACAAACAGGCGAACCATGCCTTTTTCCGCGCCGCTGTTCGAAAGAGACTGGTTTTCCGCTTCCGAGTCCTCTTTGAACCCTTCCTGGAACATTTTCAGCGCGGCGGCCGCGACATCGAGCGGATCGTAATCGGCGGCCAGGTCGGCGACGATGGTGTGGTAATCGGCAAACGCATCCTGCTCCAACGTCTTCAGGACACGGCGCTTAATGACCTCGCGCTGTCTTTCCAGAATATCAGCCGCTGAAGGCAGTTGGCCACGCATGATCCGCTGACGGATCTCCCGTTCGATCTGTTTCAGTTGCCGGAACTCTCGCGGATGAATGAAAGTGATCGCGGTACCCCGACGACCAGCCCGGCCGGTCCGGCCGATACGATGCACATAGGATTCCGGATCCTGCGGAATGTCATAGTTCACCACATGGGTGACATGGTCGATGTCCAGACCACGGGCAGCCACATCGGTCGCCACCAGGATCTCCAGCTTGGAATCGCGGAATTTCTTCATGACCCGGTCCCGCTGCATCTGACTGAGGTCGCCGTGCAGCGCCTCCGCCATGTAACCGCGCGCCCCCAGCGAAGCGGTCAGTTCGTCAGCACCTTTCTTGGTCCGGCAGAAAATGATCGTGCGTTCCATGTCGCCGGAATCCAGAATCCGGCAAAGACCGTCCAGTTTTTCGCGTGTTTCGTAGTAGAACTGGTCGATTTGCGGCACCGTCAGTTGTTCTTTGCTGACAGTGACAAACACCGGGCTGTTCATGTAACGGTCGGCCAGCGAACGAATCTGGTTCGGCATCGTTGCCGAGAACAGCAACGTCTGGCGACCTTCGCGCGGGATATTCTGCATGATGGTCTCGATGTCGTCGATGAACCCCATGTCCAGCATTTCGTCCGCTTCATCGAGAATCAGCATCTTCACTGCATCGAGCTTGATGGTTTTGCGGCGGATATGGTCAAGCAGGCGACCCGGTGTGCCAATGACCACCTGAACGCCAAAGTGCAGGGCCCGGATTTGCCGATCGATAGACTGCCCGCCGTATACCGGCAGTGTTTTCACTTTTTTGTAGAGACCGATTTTCGCGATTTCCTCTGACACCTGCAGCGCCAGTTCGCGTGTCGGCGTCATGATCAGCGCCTGAACCTGCCTCAGGTCCTGCACCTTCTCCACGATGGGAATGCCGAAAGCCGCCGTCTTGCCGGTACCGGTCTGGGCCTGGCCGATAACGTCATTGCCTTCCATAATCGGCGGAATCGTCTTGGCCTGGATTGGCGAAGGCTCCTCAAAGCCCATGGCCTGGATGGCCGCCATGACTTTATGGCTCAAGGCAAGACTGCCAAAAAAACCCTGTTCTCTCTCTTTTGTCACCATTGTTGATCGTACTCCTTTATATTGAATTGATGTTGTAACTGAGCTTTTACTTCAATTGACTTTTTATTATATCACGGGATCGCTTTTTCTTCCACAATGCATTTGGCCCGCGACCCAAGCATTTGATCCGGCCAGCGGCTTTTTCCGCCTTGAAAATTTTACGGATCAGTTCGATACCGCAGCCGGGAACCTTCTGCTGGATCTGTCGTATGGTAAAGCCGTCCTGCATCGATTCGATCAGTTCCAACACCATTTCGGTCTTGACGCCGCGCCGCTTGCTGAGTGCCCTGGCCCTGTTCGTGAATTCCCGGTAGGATGCCAGCAACACATCCAACCAGTATTTCCACCAGGGAGAAATGTCATGCTCTGCCTGGTGCCACCCCACCGATGACCGATACTGGGCAAAAAAGAATTCGCTTTTTTTTGCTTCCATCACCCGTTCCACGCTGACAAAGCGGCTTACGTTATAGCCGTGCCTGTTCATCAACCACAGGGCAATCAGTTGAGCCATTCGGCCATTCGCTTCCGTAAACGGGCGTATACACAAAAAGTCCAACAGGAACGCACCAATCAGCAGCAACGGTTCCGTAGACTTTTCCTGTTCCAGATAACTGCGGCAGAGCGCGGCAACGGCGCGCGGCGTATCCGCGGCAGGCACCGGATGAAAGCAGACGAAACGACTGCCATCCGGCCGGGTTGCCACAACCTGGTTGTCAATCTCCTTGAATCGCCCGCCTTCGCGGCCTGAATCGCGGAACAACTCACGATGAATCTTCAGGATCGTCTCAGCGCAAACGGACAATTCCGTCGCCGATTCCTGCAACTGCAGCATCAGGCGTTGGTAATTCGACTGTTCGACCGGCGCATGGATGCTTTCCATCCGGCTCGACGCCGCCGCAGAATGTTCGGCGGTCACCAGTCGCAAGGACTCGATGATGTGCAAAGTATGAACGCTATAAAGTTCTGCCCTGCCTTTGTGTTCGCCGATTTCGCGCAACCGGTCGGCCAGCGTCAAATCAATCCGTTGCTGTTGCAACCACCCGGAAGACAAGGAACTCATAAAAACCCCTCCGTAATTGATACCTATATTATTGCCTTTTATCTCTTCTCCATTAAGACAAAATAACCTTTTTTTACAACAAGAAGAAAAACGACCCGGATACCCTGTCTGGTCCTCCGGGTCGTTCGCAGTTCATTGAGTTAACGCAAGCTGCGCAACATATTTTCTCGCATCACATCCACCGGCGCCGCCAGGCCGGTCCAGATTTCAAAACCCGCCACCGCCTGCCAAAGCAAAAGTTCTGTCCCCACCACAACCGGACAGTTATGTGCGCGGGCTTCAATCAGCAGCTCGGTTTCCAGCGGATTATATACCGTCTCGTAAACCAGCGGCCGCCGCTCGATCGCCCGCCAGTCGATCAGTTCCGCCACACTGCCGCTACCTCCCATTCCAAGGGAAGTCGCATTGATAAACAGATCAGCATGATTCAACAGTTCCGTCCATTGTCCCGGCTCCCAAGGCGCCACAGCGATTGTACAGGCCGACTGTCCCCGCAGCATAGCCGCAAGCTCCAACGCTTTCGTCTGGCTGCGGTTGCAGATCACCAGATCCTGGCACCCCCATCGGACCAGCTCGGCAGCAATTGCCCGCGCCGCGCCGCCGGCCCCAAGCAAAAAAGCAGCCGTCGGGGCGACCGGAAAATGGGGGGACAGCGAGAGGCGAAAACCGGTGCAATCGGTGTTATAACCGGTCAATATTCCCTGGTTATTGACCACACAGTTTGCCGCCCCCACCTGTCGGGCCGTCGGCGACAACTGGTCCAGAAAGGGTACGATGGCCTGTTTCAGCGGCATCGTCACGTTGACCCCGGCCAGACCGAATCGGCGAATCATCTCCATCGCCAACGCCGCATCCTGTTCCTTTACAGACAGGGCAACATACACCGCATCTACAGCAGTTGCAGCAAACGCACTGTTCATAATCCTCGGCGACAACGAATGGCTGACCGGGTCGCCAATTACGGCATAAAGCCTGGTATGTCCCGAAATATCAGTCATTGCCATAGGCAGCAATCGCTCCTCTTAATCGGCTGAAGGAGTCCTCACCTCCAGCGTCATCTGCTCGGCTATTTTACGGATCACGATATATTTTTCCCATTTGGCGTCATTGCGTGCCACCGGCACGTTATCGGCATACTCGGCAAACCGCAGGTGAGGTCCGCGGCTCTCATCGCGCTGGGCAGCAGCCCGCAATACCGCCTCGGCAGTTAGCAGCAAGCTCCGGTTTTCCAAACAGTAAGCCGTTCCTTTATCACCGCAGGCAAATCCACGCTGCTTTATTTCTTCCAGTTTCGCCAATCCCGCCAGAAGTCCTGCTTCGGTCCGGACAATTCCCACGTGTCGCTCGGTCAGTTGTTGCAGTGAGCGGCGGAATTCAACCGCATCCATGGTGTTTTCGCCTGTCGTGCGCAACCGCTCCAGGCTCTGTTGCAACGCTTCATTCAGACGGTTTTCCTGCGCAGCGTCAGGCGTCAGAACATTCTTTTGCTTATGTTGCCGCACATACTTCACTGCAGCTTCACCGGCGATGCGGCCGAAGACCTGGCAGTCAAGCAAAGCATTGCCGCCGGGTCGATTGGCGCCATGCTGTCCACCTGCGGTCTCACCGGCTGCCCAGACGGCAGGCAATGTGGACTGAGCCTGCCGGTCAATTTTCACCCCGCCCTGAAAATGCTGGGCGCAAGCTGCCACTTCGATCAAGTCTCCTTTATCCAGGTCGATTCCATACTCCTTGAACCAGTCGATCGACGGCTGATTGATCTCTTTCAGCCGTTCCAACGGCAACGAGTTTCTGGCCGCATCGCCACGGTCACTGGTCATTTCACGCCGATAGCGGGCTTTGTTCTCCTCAGTCAGCCAGTCAAAACAGAAACCAGCGGGGTTGCAGCTAAAGTCCAGATAGGTCCTGCGACCAGCCTGCCATTCCTTGTACAGGGCAATGTCAATGATATGAGTTTTGTGCTCATAAGAGACCGGCCAGGTCGCCCCTTTCTTGAATACGGTGTTGGCAATTTCGGCAGCGGAACTGCCGGCCGGGAAGTACTTCGCCAGGAATTCTTCCCCTTCCGAATTGACCAGGCGTGGAATGGCCCGCATCATGCTTCCGGAACAATTGAATTTGGTCTTGGTGGACGCAATGCCGATCTGGATGAATTCCATGTTCACCAGTTCCGCTCCCGCCTCGTAAGCCAAAGCAAAGCCGTCCCCCGTCATGCCGCCGGGAAACACATTGTGCTCATAAATCATGCCGCCGCCACCGGTTGCAATGATCACGGCCGGAGTCCGAATAATGAACAGGGACTTCTCCGGCTGCTTTTCCCGGGTATCGGCGGCAACCACGCCCAATAATCGCTCGCCATCGTGAATCAACCGCGCGATCATGGTATACTCCAGCGCACCGATTTGCAATTCTGCGAACCTTTTTACCAATGCCTGCTCGATATGGTTGGCAGTACGCGGCCCGGTATAACAGGC